>JAUYTH010000177.1 GCA_030695165.1 Bacteroidales bacterium | reverse complement strand
GAAAATTTTATAGTCTATTCCTATTGGGTAGTAATCTTCATTAACAGACACATAGCTAAATTTTGCTATACTATTCACAAACATCTTGGAACGGTTTAATGTCGCTGAGCGTATGGTAAAAATTTTTTCCGGAATTAAACTATAGTATCTAAGAGCACTCTCCATAGAAACATAAGACGGACCATACAAGTGATTCGCTATCAACTCCACTGATAGTAATTCCCCCGAAACACCTGGCGAAACCACATACATTCCCTTCTTCAATCTTATGAGCATATTTTCGCTTTGAAGCGATGCAATTTTGTTCTTCGGAAACTTATATTCTGAAAATAGAGTCCGAAGAACAGAGTAATCAACAGGTACTACTCCTAATTGTTTTAGTGTTTCCATGAAGATAAATGTTTTACTTTTTATACAAATATATAAATAATTGATTAGATAGTTGAAATAAACGATGCTATGTATGCAGAAATTAATAAAGTGTTGCCTCTTTAGCAATATGCATCTAAATAAACATTTCAATATTTACATATTGTGAACATATATTCAAGCGGCCTAAATTACGATCTGCCTGCCTGTTCTTCCACTACGATGCGTTCACCAAGTTTCCAATACATCCGTACTCGCTCAAAATCGACACTCCGTATAGCTTCATTACGGGAAGTAGTTATAATATCCCGTATGTCGGAAACGAATTCGTTTCTCAATTCTATATTGGATTGAATTTGCAATTTCATTCCTCACAAGTTTGAGTTGACAAACAAATATAGTAAACTATTTTAATCATTACCAACCATTTAAAAAATATTTTTCATCCTCCAAATCAACTCCAAATCCCTGTTTCCTGATGTTTTAAAGTAAATATAAAATAACTAAAAAAATATTTAATATATTGCATATTTGTTATATATTTGTAGCGTTAATCAGGCAAGATGAAATTATGAAATGGAACGAACTGCGAAGAATTGCCGAAAAAAAAGGATGGAAATTGTTAAGGAAGGGGGCGAATCATGATATTTATAAACACCCCGAAAAGGACGAAGTATTATAAATTGGCAGGCATGGAAAAGAAGAAATAAAAAATGGAACATTTAATAAACTCAAGAAACAAATAGGATTCTAAGCCTATCTATAAAAATCGGGTATATGATAACAATTGCACTAATAGAACAAGGAAATGACGGGACATTTAGCGTGTTCACACCATATTTAAAAAGCACCATCATAGGCGAGGGCAAAACCGTTGCAGAGGCAAAAGTCGATTTTGAAAATTCTTTAAAAGAAGTAAAGGAGGCTTTCGCTGAGACTAAGGAAAAGTTACCTAAGGAATTACAAAACTTGACATTTGAGTACAAGTATGATTTAGCTTCATTTTTCAATCACTATTCATTTATAAACATTAGCAAATTTGCAAAATTGGCGGGGATAAATCCCTCTCTAATGAGACAGTATAAAGGAGGGCAGTATATAAGTGAAAAGCAGATGACAAAGATAGAAAATACTCTACATGAGATTGGGTATGAGTTTTCTAATTTAAGTCTTGTTTGATTAACACCACCATTTTTTAAAGTCTGAAACCCAGTAAGCATAAATTGCACTTTGTAAAAACATCTTCAGCCTCTCTTTCGTATCACATTTATAGATTTAACTATATTTTTGATATCAAATATATCTCCACAAAGATGAAATGTTTTCTGAAATAGCAAAACCAGATCACAATTAAACTACAGAACCGGCTTGAAAGTAAGTAATTCGGAGATTTTTGTAACTGTTCTTCTATCCACTTTATATGAAAATGGTTTGTCAATCTCAACCGGAAGCTTGGTGAATAGTGAGGCTATCTCATTCTTTGCATCTTGCATAAAGACAAATGATCCCTCTCCAAAGCCAAAAAAGTTGCCAAAACTTGAGACAGTCTTTACAAATCTGCCATCACTCTCATATAGCCTTAACGGGAAGAGGAATCGTTTTCCGGTGGAGTAGAGATCATCTTCCAGGGCAGAGTAGTTTCTGTTACCTTCAAACTCTGCATCAAACTGAAGATAGCGATCTCCATTGGGACCCCAGTCAATAGGACACCTGTTTATAATTTCACTTGCAATAAACATATTCCAGAAACTCCATTTTTGATTTGGTTTCGGGAAATCCATCTTCCCGGCGTCATAGACACCTTTTTGATAAAACTTTGCCTGTAAGAAGGGAGACTCCTGCTTCATCTTATCGAGTACTGCAGTTTTTGCGGCATCAAAAACAGGTTTCGGTGGAAAGGTGCAGGATAGTTGTAAGGGAATATTGTCCGGCAAATCTACCTTCAAATCTCTGAAAGCTCGTTTTAAATCTGACTCATCCACCAGATTTGACAGGCGGGTCTCTGTGGGGTTATATACCTGGTATGTTAACGACCCACCTTTCTCTACAACAACACTAGATAAAAATGTGGGATAGATACCTTGCTGGACATAAACCACACCTTGGTAACCCGACCCAAGCAGATAGCCCCACTTCGATATTGTTTTAACAAATCTGCCGTCATACTCATATAGCTCCAGGGTAAATGTGAGGGAATGGTTGGTGCCTGCCATATCATCCTTTACGTGGTTTGGCCGGTTATTGAGATCCGGCACCACATTCACGACCACAAACCTATCTCCGTTTACTCCCCAATCTATCGGCTTTTTGGTTGAAACATCCATTGCAGCCTGAAAATTTGAGAGTGTCCAGGTTTCATATTCTTTTGGAATTGGCATACTCTGTTTTGCAGACCAGGCCTTTACCTTGTAATATTTTGTAAAGAGAGCCGGCATCGATCCACCTCTTTTAACAAGGGTAAGTATTAACCCGGCTTTCTCTTCACTGGATTGTCCAAGTAGTGAGAGAGAGAAGATACTTACTACCAATAAAATCAGAACTCTTTTCATATATCTATTTTGGGAGACAAACTTAGTAAATGTTTATTATTATTGAAAATGCATAAATTATACACTCTTTATGTATCTCCGGGAGTGAAATCTATAAATCAGTTTAGCTCTATGTCCCATTTAATAGAAAACTGAATACGAAATACATCGTTTATGGTTGCATTCGTTATAAAAGATTTGTTAATAAGTTCATTATTAACAGCTCTGAGGGTATAAACGGGCTTTACCCCACCATTGTGTGCAACCATTCCGTTCAATATGAGCGGTTGTGTGGTAGTAAGTATCTTACTTACACCCCAGTTATGGTTGATTAGATTTGTCAGGTTAAGAACATCAAGCCTTACAAGGAATCTGTTCTCGCTACCGAAGAGTGACATTTTTACCTCTTGGGAAAGACTTAAGTCAAGACGGGATATCATTGGAAGGGAGACCCCATTTCGCTGTGCATACTCTCCCCGACGCCCGCGTAAATATCTATCCTGCTTTATGAATAAATCCCAGGCAGATTTTTGCTGATCTGCTGTAAAGGTTTTATTACCTGAGATATACTCTGCAAAATCCATTTCGGACTGCTCTTTCGGGACATAAATAAGGTCATTGCTGTTTGCACCATCTCCATTAAGGTCACCTGCAATTAAATAACTCTGACGCCCCCCGCTATATGAGTCAAAGAAAAGTGATAGCGTTGCAGGGCCAAAGTTAAAGGTTTTAATTTTCATTGATATAGCTGCAAAATAGCGATGGCCGGGGGAGTATATGGAGAGCTCGGGTTTTGGGTTATTGGGATTAGAGTGATGCGGATTATAACTCCAGGTACTATATGCAACAGTGCCAATATCCATCAGGTTCAAGGATTTTCCATAAGAGTATCCTACCTTCCAATAGAATAGATTCTCAACTCTTTTTTCAAGAGTCATTGCAAAATTCCAGGAGTAACCACCATTCATATTTTTTAGAACAATGGCATTTGAGATTTTTGAATGAAGCCTGCTGCCCATTGTCCAGCGAGGTCTGCTGTCGGGCCCTTTTAAAGTGCTGTTTGAAGCGGGAAGGTTTACATTGATATTTGTAATTCCATTTATATCCCTGTCATAAATGAATTCAAAATTACCAACAATGTTCCAGGGAAGTCTACATATTGCAGCAATATTATTTCTTAAAATCTGAGGGAATTTTAATCCCGGGTCTGTAAGCGCCAAACTATATCTTGATGCCGGATTCCCACTTACGCTTGCTGGTTTATATTGATCTGTAACCGGAGAAAATGGTCTAGAGTAAAGTGGAAAAGAGGCAGAGCCATCCAGCCACTCAAATCCGGTGAGCATCCCGTTATTGCCAATTTGGTTAGATATCAAAACATATGGTGGTTGTGCTGTAAAGATTCCGCTACCACCACGTACTTTAAATGATTCATCCCCAAAAACATCCCACTCGACACCAAATCGTGGAGAGAACAAAGGGTTGGCTCTGGGAAGTTGGTCAGTTGCATACTTTGCACTAACTCCATTTTCGTCTACAAAGGTCAAATGCTCTACCTCCGGATTTTTTATGCCAGTATCTTCAAAAATAGGTAGGTCCAATCTCACACCAAGGGTCAATTTTATCCCGGGAGTAAGACTCCACTTATCCTGCAGATAGATACCGGTATATAAAACTTTGAGCTCCTGAACCGGCTTTTCGACGCCGGGAATATTGGAGTACTGATACTGGAATCTCTTGAGATTAACTGCAGATAATGTTCTGTTTGGATTTGAAAGATAGCCGGTTGCATCTGAGTAGAAATCTTCCAAAGAGTTGTAAACATAGACGCTCTGTGCAGCGGGAAAGAAGCTGTCTTTGGAGGAGAATCGCTCCAGATTGAAACCTGCCAGTAAGGAGTGGCCTTTAAGGTAAATATTCAGATTGTTCTGAAACTGAAACGTAGAGTAAGTTAGACCATTATATGGTGAAAACGGTTCCGTTCCAAAAGTTGTGTAGGTTACGCCATCTTTGAGGATATCAACCATTGGAAACAGTTTGGCCGGATTCTTTCTGCTCTCGTCGTGATACCTGTAACCAAGAATAAGATTGTTTACTAACTTCTCATTTATTGTGCTGTTCCACTCACCGATAACGGACTTGATGTTCTCTACAAGTGAATAGTTAGAATTCTGGAAATTTAGTGAGCTTATGCTCCCCCTGCGGTATCCGTATCCCAGGGCATCTGAATTGGCAATGAATTGATCTGAACTGGAATTAAGTTGGTTATACCGAACACTAAACTTATTTCTATCGTTGAAATTATAATCCAGTTTTGAAATAAACCTGAGGGCTCCGGTGGTAAAATCGTAACCCTCCCAGGCTCCGGTATCATAGCTGAAATTATCTTTGAGAAAGTTTCTCAACTGGTTCAAATCTTCTCTTAGAACTCTGGTAATGTTGCCGCCTGCATTTTGAGCTCCGTCATTGGCAATAAAAAGGGTTGCTGGCCTGGCATACTCCTCTCTCTCCAGAGATGCAAAAAAGAAAAGGCGGTTTTTGATAATAGGGCCGGAAATGTTTACACCGCCCATATTGAACCTGAAAGTCCCGGAGTTGAAGGTTGCAGTCGCAACCCTTTTACCTACCATTGATTCATTTCTCAGACTATAGTAACCGGATGCTCTAAAATCATTTGTTCCGCTTTTTGTTACTATGTTTATTGCTGCTCCGGTATAGCCGGAGTGTTTTATATCACCGGAGGCAATTGATACACCAACCTGCTCTATTGCTTCAAAGGAGATTGGAGCAACCCCCGTCCTCTCTCCAGGCACACCTGCAATTCCAAATGAGTTGCCAAACATCGATCCATCAACAGTGATTGCATTCATTCTGCTGTCTTGACCCATAAAATTTGTTCCTCTCGATTGAGGAATAATTCTTATGAAGTCTGTTATCAGTTTGGAGATTGAAGGCAATGATACAATCTCATTATAACTTATTATTGAGCCTCCTTCACCTCTGTTGGCAAATACAATACCAGGCTGCAAAAGAGTTGCTTTCTCGCTCATTTTAAAGTCATACTTTGTGATGTTTCCCAATAATATGGTTAAGTTGGAGGATACTATCTCTTCATAGCCCGTATAACTCACACTAACCCTATAGGGGCCTCCCACTCTCATTCCTGGGATTGAAAATATGCCGTCAACCCTCGAAGTTGTAGCGTAACGGGTACCCGAAGGTATGTGCAATGCAATAACCGAAACCCCTGCCATAGGCCCGGAAGCCTCATCTGTTACTCTCCCTTCGAGAGTTCCGGTTGTGGCTTCCTGGCTTAAGGCAGTGTTACACATTAGCAGCATTAAAAATACTGCATAACAAGCAAGCCGCATCATTTTTTAACTACAAAGCATCCTCCTTTGTATATGAAATATGGCTCGGTGGCTAACCAACCATCGTTTTTGAGCTCATCAAAATAGTTTGTATTTGTGCTCTGAAAATGGCAGAAAACAACATCTATCTTTTTACTAGCCAGAGCTGTAAACCTTGCCTGAGTTTCGAGTGACACAAATTTAAAATTCACATTCAAAATCTTACCTATTTCACTAAGAAGAGCAACATTAAATCCTGCCGGGAAACCATCTGCAGCAACATAATCCAGTGGAGGTAAATCTCCGGAAACTCCAACATAGTAAGATGCAGCTCCTTCAATAACAGGAACTTCTTTGAAAGTTGGTTCGTTCTCTGCAGGTAGATTTGTAATCCACTCCTGTTCTAGAGAGGCAATAGTACCGTTATCTTTTAGAATAACTATTGCGCTATCCAGCAAAGATTTGAGTTTCGCATCTTCTGAACGCACTGCCATAATCGCCTGTCCTTCGATAGGAATATCCAAAATCGGGATTAAAACAACATCTGAATTTCTCTTTAACATATAGTCTGCAGCAAACTGGTGAGAGGCAAATCCGTCAATTTTGCCGCTCCTTAGAGCTGCAAGAACATCCAATGAACGGTTAAAGCTCAACATTTGAGCTGGCTCTCCTCCAATAAGTGCAGAGATCATAGCTTTACTGCCATCCTCAGATATACCTGAAGAGAGGTTTCCAATTACCTTACCCTGAAGGTCGGTCAATGTCTCAATTTTTGTACCTTTTGGGCCGCAGGAGGTTATCACAAAGGCCAAAATTGTAATAATTAAAATGGAAATTTTGTTTTTCATACTTTTAGTTTTAAATGTTAATATTTATGGTGTTCCGGCCATTTTCAAAATTGTGGCCAAAATTCTTTGCTATTCCGGATATAAGAACTATTCCTAAATGGTCTTTGCTGTCTTTAAGTTCAAATGGATTGAAAAAGCTCCCTTCGTAATTAAATGATATTAATATCTCTTCCCTCTCCTCTGAATATTCAATCGTGAAATCTATTTTTAGTTGAAGATCTTTTGTGTTTTCTGATGACACTTCCAAAATGAGCTCCTCCAGAATAAGCTGGATATAGTTTACTCTTTTAGATTCAATATTATATTTTTGGCAGAAGAGCTCAATCTGAACATTCATTGCTACCATATCAAATCCTCTGGAG
>JAUYTH010000212.1 GCA_030695165.1 Bacteroidales bacterium | reverse complement strand
GCTTTCAAGCAGTTCAGGAACAACAGTAAGGATATCTATACGTATCATAATGCAAATTTACATAAATCACAATGTTAGCAAACTTTTTTTGTATATTTGCGAGTTATTAACCATTTTTTGCCTGTAAATATGACCCAAGAAATCAACAACTCTGCTCCCCAAGAGCAATTCGAGGAGATTAAACTCCTTGAAAATACGACAAATACAGATCCGGAAACAACTAATACGGATTTTTCAGAGTTAAGCCTTAAAGAGATTATCCAGAACTTTCAGGATCTTCTTGAGAGAAAGGATCAGCACGAAATGTATAAATTCGCTGATTCAATCAAGGCAGCATTTTACAAAACTTTGAAAAAAGAGAAGATTGCTGCAGGGATGACACTTCCTGTGCACGATGAGAAAGAGGATGAAGAGAGTGGAGAAGAGAACATCGTCTCAAGCAATCCGTTTGCAGAGTTGGAGAGAGGTTTCAAGGAGTTGTACAACAGGTATAAAATAGAGAGAACCTCTTTTTTACAAGTTCTTGAGAGAAATAAAGAGGATAATCTAAAACAAAAAAACGAGATAATAGATGAGCTTAAGGGATTACTGGATAAACAGGAAGATCTTCAGCACACATTTCCTACTTTTCGGGAACTACAGAACAGATGGAAAATGGTTGGCCCTGTGCCACAGTCAAACAGTAAGGACCTTTGGGATACTTACCAGTTTCTAATTGAAAAGTTCTACGATTTTGTCAAGATAAATAATGAACTAAGAGATCTTGATCTTAAGAAAAATCTGGAGATAAAAACAGATCTATGTGAAAAGGCAGAGCAACTTATGGATGAACCAAACGTTGTTCAGGCTTTCAGAAAATTACAGAAGTACCACGAAGAGTGGAGAGAGCTGGGTCCAGTACCAAAGGAGTTAAGAGAGGAGATATGGAACAGATTTAAACTTGCAACATCAAATATTAACAAAAGACAGCAAGATCATTTTGAGGGTCTTAAGGAGGGTCAGAAATCAAATCTGGATCTTAAAACCTCAATATGTGAAAGAGCAGAGGCTATAGCAGGTACAGAGGGAGACGACAGAGATTGGAATGCACTTTCTAAATCAATGGAGAGTCTTCAGATGGAGTGGAAAGGAATTGGATTTGCATCCAAGAAAGATAATCAGAGAATCTACGATAGATTCAGAGCTGCTTGCGATAAGTTTTACAATGCGAAGAGAGATTTCTACTCGAACTTCAAAAAGGTGATGCAGGACAATCTGGATAAAAAGTTGGCATTGTGCGAGCAGGCTGAGGCTTTAAGAGGTAGTGAAGATTGGAAAAAGACTACAGATCAGCTTATTGGAATGCAAAAAAGGTGGAAAGAGATAGGCCCTGTTGCAAGGAAACAATCTGATTTAGTATGGAAAAGATTCAGGGCAGCCTGCGATCTTTTCTTTGAAAATAAAGCAAAACACTTCTCAACTGTGGAGGAGAGTTATGACGATAATCTTAAAAAGAAACAGGATCTCATTGATGAGATAAATGAGTACAAGCCGGAAAACAGATCATCTGATAATCTTGAAGCACTTAAGGATTTCCAGCAAAGATGGAATGAGATTGGATACGTACCTCTTAAAGATAAGGAGAGGATTCAGGCTGCGTACAGACACGCTGTTGATACAAAATTCTCGGATGTACGGAGCAGCGACAACGAAAATAAGCTGGTCAGATTTAGAAAGCACATCAAAGAGCTTCAGAGCTCTACCAAAGGTGACAGAGGAATTAAGGTTGAGCGAGATAAATTACTTCAGAAATTTAGACAACTGGAACAGGATATTGCACTTTTGGAAAACAATAAAGGGTTCTTTGCAAAATCTAAAAACGCTGACTCTATTTTCAGTGACATTGATAAGAAGATCTCCATTGCAAGGGAGGAGCTTGTACAGATAGAGGAGAAGATTAAGTTAATAGACAAACAATACGAATAAGTTTACTATGAACAAAAATTCGATACTAGGTTTTGTACTAATTGGTGCCATTTTAATTGGATTCAGCTGGTACAATTCAAAAATCTTTAAGGAGCAGGAGAGAGAGAGGGCTAAAACAGATTCAATCTCCAGAGTAGAGGCAATGAAAGTTGCTCAAGAGCTCTCTAAAACCACATCTCCTGAAACTCTTGTTAACAGTGCTGCTCCGGTTGCAGATGCAATAACCGCGGACAGAACCAATACAATGTATAAGGACACTCTTTTAAGTGCAGCAAGTATTGCAGCAGATGAGAGAAGAGTTCTTGAGAATAAATTCATTAAGGTTGAGTTCTCCAATATTGGTGCCCAGCCTAAGAGTGTTCAGGTTAAGGAGTTTAAGACATATGACAGTCTGGAACTGATGCTTTTCAAGAATAAAGGTAGCAACCTCTCACTTAACTTTTTTACAAATCAGCAACTTTCAACCTCAAATTTTGGATTTAATCTCTACTCATTTGACGATACATCTCTTGTTTACCGGCTCTATATAGACCAGGAATCATTTGTTGAATATAGGTACACTCTACCTGCAGAGAGTTATATGATGGATTTCAACATCAGATTGGTTGGGATGAATAGGCATATACCAAGAAATATCTCATTCCTGGATATTGAATGGAGTATTGATATGCCAAGACAAGAGAAGGGTTATGATAACGAAAAGAACTACTCGACAATTGTATATAAATTCCCTAATTCCAAGTCGGTAGAGGATCTTGGACTGAGAAAGGACAATGCTACGGAAGAGGTGAGAACCAAGGTGAACTGGTTTGCTTTCCAGCAGCAGTTCTTCTCTGCAATTATGGTTGCAAAGGAGAATTTCAATAGCGGTATTCTCTCATATGTTGTATATCCTGAGGGTGACCCGGACAATAATCTTATGCGTTGTAACGCTATAATGCAAGTTCCTTACATTGACTCACCCGAGATTAACATTCCGCTTGAGTTTTACTATGGACCAAACCATTTCAAGACACTTAAGTCTTACGACCTTGGATTTGAAAATATTGTTCCCCTTGGTGGCTGGATAATAGGGTGGATCAACAGGTATATTGTAATTCTTGTCTTTGATTTTCTTAGCAGGTTTATCACAAACTATGGTCTAATAATATTTTTGCTGACTATCCTCATTAAAATTGTTATATCTCCTTTAACTCTGAAGTCCTATATGTCATCTGCCAAGATGAAGGTTCTAAAGCCGGAGATAGACAAGATCAATGCAAAATATCCAAAGAGTGAAGACTCTATGAAAAAACAGCAAGAGGTAATGGCTCTCTACAGCAAAACTGGTGTTAGTATGTTTGGAGGATGTTTGCCAATGCTTCTGCAGTTTCCTATCCTTTTTGCAATGTTCCGCTTTTTTCCGGCATCATTTGAATTAAGGCAGGAGAGTTTTCTTTGGGCAGAAGATTTAAGTGCATATGACTCGGTTCTGTCACTACCTTTTACAATTCCTCTTTACGGAGACCACGTATCACTGTTCGCTATTCTTATGGCTGTCTCTATGTACTTCTATTCCAGAATGAATATAGATCAGATGAGCGCAGGGCCTCAGATGGCAGGAATGAAGTATATGTCACTCTACTTTATGCCTATATTTCTTCTGGTACTGTGTAATAACTTCTCAAGCGGATTGAGTTACTACTATATGTTATCGAATGTTATAACAATAGGTCAGACCTGGTTAATTCGAAAATATTTTGTTGACGAGGAGAAGATCTATGCTAAATTGCAGGAGAAGGCAGCAACTCCAAAAAAGAAATCCAAATTTCAGGAGAGGCTCGATAGTGCATACAGAGCTCAACAACAACAAGCAAAAAATAAAAAATAGCAGATTGAATCCATAAGATGATATCTAAAGAGTCCCTTATAAGATTACAACAGGATCTGCCGCCAAATGTAAAATTGGTGGCAGTTTCTAAATTTAAGCCAATCGAAGATATTCTCCAGGCATACAATCTTGGAGTGAAAGATTTTGCCGAAAACAGACCCCAGGAGTTAAGTCAGAAAATGGGGGTTTTACCTGATGATATCAGATGGCATTTCGTAGGTCATCTTCAAACAAATAAAATTAAATTCATTATTGAGCGGGTAAATCTCATTCATTCGGTAGATTCACTTAAACTTTTAAGAGAAATAGATAAGGAAGCATTTAAAAAGGGTGTAGTTGTAAATATCCTCCTACAGGTGTATATTTCAAGCGAGGTGACAAAACAGGGCCTTTCCCAGATTGAATTAAACGAGATAGCCGAACAAAATGAGCTGTTTAAGAATATAAACATATGTGGAGTTATGGGTATGGCCTCTTTTACAGATGACGTTGAAATTATAAAAGAGGAGTTCTCCAATCTTAGAAGAGTTTTTGACAATCTGAAACTAATCTATTTTTCTAATAACGACCAGTTTTGTGAATTGTCAATGGGTATGTCTTCTGACTATAAGATAGCTATCCAGCAGGGAAGTACAATTGTAAGAATCGGGTCAATGATATTTGGAGATAGGTAATATATACCTTGGTTATTACCAATTAATTGGCTCTTTTCCAAGAGAGATTAGATAATTATTGGTTGCAGAGAAGTGGCGACAACCGAAAAAAGCTCCCCGTGCTAATGGTGATGGATGTGCGGCCTCAAGAATTAGATGTTTACCGGAGTCTATAAGCTCCTTTTTTGATCTGGCAAAATTACCCCAAAGCATAAATACAACACCATTTCTCTTATTTGAGAGATGCCTAATAACTGAATCGGTAAAATCTGTCCATCCGATTTTACTGTGAGAAGCTGCCTGCCCTGCTCGTACAGTCAGAACAGCATTCAATAGGAACACCCCTTGGTCTGCCCATCTTTTAAGATTCCCAGATTTTGGAGGAGTTATTCCTAAGTCAGACTCTATCTCTTTAAATATATTTTGCAAAGAGGGTGGGGTTGGAGTCCCATCCGGCACCGAGAACGATAACCCGTGAGCTTGCCCGCTCCCGTGATATGGATCCTGCCCAAGAATTACTACCTTGACTCTTTCAAATGGAGTTAAGTCAAAAGCATTGAAGATATTAGAGCCTTTTGGATATATAGTTATACCATAACTTTTTTCATCTCTAATGGTTTTAGTCAGTCGTGTAAAATACTCCTTCTCAAACTCATCTTTAAGAACACTCTTCCACGAACTCTCAATTGCAATATCCATATATTAGAAAATGAATTCAATTACATCGGAAATTGAGTTCAAATATTTAAATGTAAGACCTTTGAGATAAATTTCCTTAATATCCTTTACATCTTTTTCATTGTCTGCAGGCAAGATAACAATCTTTATACCTGCCCTTTTGGCAGCAAGTATTTTCTCTTTTATTCCGCCGACAGGGAGTAGTTTCCCTCTTAGAGTGATCTCTCCGGTCATTGCAATACCGCTTTTTACTTTACTCTTCATATAAGCAGATGCCATTGAACTGACCATAGTAATTC
>JAUYTH010000160.1 GCA_030695165.1 Bacteroidales bacterium | reverse complement strand
ATGTACGCTACTATGGTGTGGGTGGAATGACCAGAGACTTTGTAGAGCTTCCTTCTCAGATTATGGAGCATTGGGCGTTTGAGCCTGAGGTATTGAAGGTATATGCAAAGCATTTTGAGACAGGTGAGGTGATTCCTCAGCAGCTGATAGATAAGATGGAGAAGGCGGGAAAATATGGTCAAGGTTTTGCGACTACCGAATATCTGGCAGCATCTTATCTTGATATGGAGTTCCACATTCTAAAGGCTATTCCACAGAACCTGGATGTTTTAGAATTTGAATCAAAAGTGCTCTCAGAGATAGGACTTGTGTCTCAAATTCCTCCAAGATACAGGAGTACCTATTTCAGCCATACATTTACTGGTGGATACACCGCCGGATACTACTCATACATTTGGGCAGAAGTTCTGGATAGTGATGCATATCAGGCATTTGTTGAGACAGGTGATATATTTAACAAAGAGGTTGCCACAAAATTCCGCAAAGAGGTTTTGGCAAGAGCAGGAGAAGATGAGGCTATGAAACTCTATGTAAACTTCCGGGCAAAAGAGCCGGGAATTGATGCCCTGTTAAAAAACAGAGGGTTAAAATAGTTATTATATATTTTTTATCAAAGGGCTCGTTTTCGGGCCCTTTTTTTTGTATTTTTGTACAGATCACCTAATATTCAAGTTCGTTTAAATGAATATCACTTCGGAAAATATTCTTCTTATCGGGTCGGTTCTTCTTTTTGTAAGTATAATTGCAGGAAAGGCTGGTAATAGATTTGGTGTTCCGGCGCTGGTGCTTTTTCTTGGAGTGGGGATGTTGTTTGGAAGTGACGGATTCGGAATTGAATTCAATAGCCCCTATATTGCTCAATTTATAGGTGTCGCAGCACTTAGTGTCATCCTTTTTTCCGGAGGTATGGATACAAATATTTCTGAGATAAAACCTGTACTGTGGCAGGGGGTTGTTCTTGCCTCGGTGGGAGTCATTCTTAACACACTTGTTACAGGGGTGATAATATTTTATATCTCACACTTTTTTTCAAGATTTATATCTTTTTCGATTGCTGAGTCTATGCTTCTTGCATCAATTATATCATCTACCGACTCTGCATCTGTGTTTTCAATTTTAAGATCAAAGCAGGTTGCGTTAAAAAACAATATAAAACCACTTCTGGAGCTTGAGAGCGGAAGCAACGACCCTATGGCGTTTATGCTGACAATTACCTTTTTAAAGATGATACAAAGTCCCGATATTGGAGTATTTTCTTTTCTGACAAATCTCTTGACTCAATTTGGAATTGGAGCTATTTGTGGTTTTATCATTGCAAGGAGTGCTCTTTATTTTATCCGAAAAATCAATTTTGAGAGCAAATCCCTTTACCATATACTTCTGCTGGCTGCTCTATTTTTTACATACTCATTTACAGATTTCTTAAACGGTAATGGTTTTCTTGCTGTATATATTGCAGGGCTTACTATCGGTAACAGCAAGATCCAGTGTGATTCAACAGCATACTCATTTTTTGATTCTGTTGCCTGGCTGGGGCAGCTTATACTTTTCCTCACTCTGGGACTGTTGGTTAATCCAAAGGAGCTTATTCAGTTTGATGTTGCAGGTATAGGATTGGCAGTTGCATTTTCAATGATAATCATCTCCAGACCGTTTGCTGTATTTGTATCTTTATTTCCATTTAAGGGGATTGGAATTAAATCCAGACACTTTATCTCCTGGGTCGGGCTAAGAGGAGCTGTGCCGATAGTTTTTGCAACATACCCCTTAATCGCTGGGATAGATAACGCCTATCATATTTTCAACATAGTTTTCTTTATTACAATTGTATCCCTTCTAGTACAAGGTACAACTGTCAATTTCGTAGCCAAAAAACTTGGTTTGACCAATGAGAGGGACTCTTCATAAGAAGTAAATATTATCTTTGCTGCAATTATCAGTAATACAACTTAAGAAGATGACAAAATTATGGGAACCAGTTGGAGGCTTTATAGTCTCCTTTAGTAATTGGATATGGGGTATGCCCCTATTTCTACTTCTGATAGGAGGTGGTCTATACTTCTTGATCTATTCCGGTTTTGTCCCTTTCAGATACTATATAAGGGCTCTTAAATCTCTTAAAACAAATGAAAAAGATGCTCCTGGTCAGATAAGCTCTTTTGAAGCACTTACAAGTGCAATCGCGGCAACGGTGGGAATGGGAAATATTTCCGGAGTTGCAGTGGCACTTACAATGGGAGGTCCGGGAGCAATTTTCTGGATGTGGGTAAGTGCTGTTGTTGGAATGGCTACCAAGTTCTTTGAGGGGACTCTTACAATTATGTATAAAGGGAGAGACTCTGCAGGAGAGCTGCAGGGTGGTCCTATGTATATGATAACAGAGGGATTAGGAAAAAAATGGAAGCCATTTGCAGTTTTCTTCTCCATTTTCGGACTCATTGGAACCCTTTGTCTGATGCAGGCAAACCAACTTACCGAAGCTATAACAACTGTATTCACAACTCCTGCAGGTATAGAGAATACAATTGTTCTAAGGCTCATTATAGGAATATCTATCTGCCTTTTGGTCTCAATTGTGGTGCTTGGGGGTATAAAGAGAATATCAAAGGTATCTGCCAGAGTGGTTCCCGCAATGGTGGCATTTTACTTTGTTCTTGTGGCCTATATCGTTATAACAAATTTACCTGCAGTTCCGGGTGTTTTTGCATCAATTTTCGGAAGTGCTTTTGACCTGCAGGCGGGTGCAGGAGGCTTAGCAGGGAGTGCCATAATTATTGGAGCGAGAAGAGCTGCGTTTGTTAATGAGGCTGGGGTTGGAACAGCATCAATGATGCACGGAGCTTCAAGAAACAGTGAGCCTGTAAGAGAGGGTCTTGTAGCAATGATTGGCCCATCAATAGATTCCGGACTTGTCTGTACACTTACCGCTCTTGCAATTTTAATAAACGGCAACTATGAGGTTACCCAGATAAGGGGTATTGAGATTGCACTTAACTCATTCCAGGCATCTATTCCCGGACTGGGGCATTATCTGCTTATGATAATGGTGCTTATTTTTGCCTTTTCAACAATGTTTTCATACTCATACTATGGAGTGAAGTGCACAAACTATCTTTTTGGCGCAAAATATGCATATCTGTATAACTACTTCTTTTTATTGATGTTAATTGTGGGTGCGATTATCTCTTTGGATGTGGTAGTAGGTGTAATTGACAGTGCATATGCGCTTATGGCAATTCCAACAATGTTAACCCTGCTTATTCTCTCTCCTAAAGTAAAAAAAGAGATGAAAAAGTATTTTGCTAAATAGATTTATAATTATGAACCCAGAACAGTTAGTCACTAAAAGAGTAAAAGAGGCGGTTGAGAGTCTCTATGGTGTGACTCCGGATGGATCTCTATTCCAGACACAGGCCACAAGAAAAGAGTTTGAAGGTGATATAACAGCAGTTATGTTTCCACTACTTAAAATTTCAAAGAAGACTCCGGAACAGACCGGAGAAGAGATTGGTAAATTTATTCTTAACGATTGCGATGAGATTGAGAGTTATAATGTCGTAAAAGGATTTCTGAATATAAAGCTCTCCGGCTCCTACTGGATGGATGCTTTTAAACTGATATACGCTGCAGATGATTGGGGTCAGCAGGAGAGTTCCGGCAAGACAGTTATGGTCGAGTTCTCTTCACCAAATACAAATAAGCCCCTACATCTGGGGCATATCCGAAATAATCTGTTAGGTTTGTCGGTAGCCAGGCTACTTGAGGCTAACGGAGATAAAGTTATTAAGGTTAACCTTGTTAACGACAGAGGTATCCACATTTGTAAATCTATGATTGCCTGGCAAAAAAGTGGTTTGAACGAAACTCCGCAAAGCTCAGCAGTAAAGGGTGACCATTTAGTGGGTAAATACTACGTAGCTTTTAATAATATTCTAAAAGAGCAGGCAGAGATTATTAAAAAAAGCGGAGTTTCGGCAGAGGAGGCAGAGAGAAGTGCTCCTATACTAAAAGAGGCTCAGAATATGCTTGTCAAATGGGAAAAGGGAGATAAAGAGGTGGTGGATTTGTGGAGAACAATGAATGGATGGGTTTACGAAGGGTTTGAAAAGACATATAATCGTCTGGGGGTATCATTTGAAAAGACCTATTACGAATCTCAGACATATCTGCTTGGTAAAGCGCTTGTGAATGAAGGCTTAGAAAAAGGGGTGTTCTATAAGAAGGTAGATGGCTCAGTCTGGTGTGATCTAACTTCAGATGGCCTTGACGAGAAGTTACTACTCCGTTCAGATGGTACATCAGTCTATATGACACAGGACCTTGGCACTGCTCATCAGAGATTCTCGGAATACAACCTAAATGAGCATATATATGTGGTAGGGAACGAGCAGAATTACCATTTTCAGGTTTTAAAATTTTTGCTTAAAAAGTTGGGATATCAATGGTATAACTCGATCTACCATCTCTCTTACGGGATGGTTGAGTTGCCAGAAGGGAGAATGAAATCGAGAGAAGGAACAGTAGTTGATGCAGATGATCTAATAGAAAATATGGTATCTACAGCCAGAGAGACCTCAATGGAGCTGGGCAAACTGGAGAGTATGAACAACGAAGATAAAGAGAGTCTTTACGAAATATTGGGTCTTGGTGCCCTTAAATATTTTATAATTAAGGTAGATCCTAAAAAAACAATGCTTTTTGACCCAAAAGAGTCTATAGATTTTAACGGAAATACCGGTCCTTTTATCCAGTATACACACACAAGAATAAGATCTATATTACGTAAGGCTGCAGAGCAAAACCTTTTGGCGGAGGTTACGGATGCTTTGCTTAATGATAAAGAGAGAGAGATAGTTAAGATACTTAATGTTTTTCCGGAAAAGATTAGAGAGGCAGCAAAAGAGCACTCTCCTGCGCTGGTTGCAAACTATGCATATGAGCTTGCGAAGGAGTTTAACCAGTACTATCACGAAGTCTCTATTCTTAAAGAGGAGGATAGCCGGGTAAAAGTGCAGAGATTGGTTCTTATAGATACAATATCTAAGGTTCTTAGAAAGGCAATGGGTATTTTAGGTATTACCCTGCCGGAGAGAATGTAAATGATGGATGAAGGAAGAAAAGAATTTTTACCAACTTCAAAAAAGGAGATAGATAAGTTAGGTTGGGACTATATAGATGTCATACTTTTTACTGGAGACGCCTATGTAGACCACCCCTCTTTCGGAACAGCCGTAATTGGCCGTTATCTTGAGAGTTTAGGGTATAGGGTTGCCATTGTTCCTCAGCCAAACTGGAG
>JAUYTH010000151.1 GCA_030695165.1 Bacteroidales bacterium | reverse complement strand
CTGCAGATCCAAAAGGTGTTATCCTTACCCATAGAAACTATACTGCAAATGTAGAGCAGGCGTTATCAATAATGTCTATTCCTCCCGAAAAGAGAATGCTCATAATCCTCCCTCTGGACCACTGTTTTGCACACGTTGTGGGATTTTATATTATGATTGCTACCGGATCTGTAGTAGCTACAGTACAAGCTGGAAAAACCGGAATGGATACACTTAAGAATATTCCGATAAATATAAACGAGGTTAAGCCAAATATCTTACTATCAGTACCTGCTTTAGCTAAAAGTTTCCGTAAAAACATTGAAAACTCCATAAAATCAAAAGGGAAATTTGCCGAAGCTCTTTTCGGCTTTGCACTAAAAGTTGCTTATGCATATAATAAACAGGGATGTAACAAAGGGACAGGAGTATCTGCATTATTATGGCCTTTAGTAAGATTATTTGATAAGATTTTATTCTCAAAAGTAAAAAATGCAATGGGGGGAGACTTAGAGTTTTTTGTTGGAGGTGGAGCTCTTCTGGATATAGAGATGCAAAAATTCTACTACGCACTTGGAATCCCAATGTTCCAGGGATACGGGCTCTCAGAAGCAACTCCTATAATATCCTCAAACTGTCCCGAAATACACAAACTTGGCTCTTCAGGAATATTGATTAAGCCTCTTGAGCTAAAGATCCTTGATTTTGAAGGCAATACAATGCCATTGGGTATCTCCGGAGAGATAGTTATCAAAGGTGAGAACGTTATGGCAGGGTATTGGAAAAACCCTAAGGCAACACAGGAGAGTGTCAGGGACGGTTGGCTCTACACAGGTGATCTTGGATATATGGATGCAGATGGATTTCTATATGTGCTTGGTAGGTTCAAATCTCTTCTTATATCAAGTGACGGAGAGAAATATTCACCTGAAGGAATAGAGGAGGCTATTCTAGGTAACTCCAAACTTATTCAGCAGGTTATGCTTCATAATAATCAGTCTCCTTATACAATTGCAGTACTCTCAGTAGATAAAAGCAGATTGAGAGGGAAAGAGCTTGTGGATGCTGTTTCAAAAGAGTTAAATAAATATAAAGGCAATGGAGAGTATGCAGGAATGTTTCCGGAAAGATGGCTTCCCTCTTCCTTTATTATTGCTGACGAACCGTTTTCTGAGCAAAACAGAATGATTAACTCCACAATGAAGATGGTTAGATCTAAAGTTGAGGAGGTTTATGCAGAAAGAATTCGGTATGCCTATACACCTGAAGGAAAGAATATATACAATAAATATAACCTGGAGCAGTAATGAACACCGGCAGGTTGTT
>JAUYTH010000150.1 GCA_030695165.1 Bacteroidales bacterium | reverse complement strand
TCCATCTTTTACAGAACCTCCTGTACCGCATTTTGTCTTAACCTTACGGCCAAGCTCCTCAATCTCATCTTCTCTGCCTACAAATCCGGTAACCAGAGTAACCTGTTTGCCCCCACGGTTTCTCCTGTCAATTGCAACAATGAGACTCTGCTTTGAGGCCGGAATAGTCTCTCTCTCCTCCTGCGGTTCATCATTATGGTAGCTGAATTCCGGGTTTGTAGAGAATACAACCCCCAGCCGGCTCTTCCAGTCATTCTCTGCCATAGTTAGATTTATTTTTGTGCAAATTTAGGCAGAAAAATTCAAAATAGTATCTTTGTTAATTATTCTCCAATTCAACAGAAAAAGAATTATATGGAATTAAGAAAATTCAGACAGATTGACAACATTATTGGTGCGGCACTATTGCTTGTTGCATCATTCGTCTACCTCTCCACAATTGAGCCGACAACAAGTTTTTGGGATTGCGGTGAGTTTATCGCCTCTTCCTATAAACTGGAGATTGGTCACCCGCCGGGTAACCCGGTCTTTCAGCTTATAGCCCGCTTCTTTACCCTTTTTGCAGGACCCGAAAAAGTGGCTATGATGGTTAATGCAATGAGTGCTCTCTGTTCTGCATTCACTATCCTCTTTCTTTTCTGGACAATTACTCATTTAGGGAGAAGAATTCTTGAGAAGAGCAAATCTGAACTAACCCTTAACTCGGCAATTGCAGTGTGGGGTTCCGGAGTACTTGGGGCTTTGGCCTATACTTTTTCCGATACCTTCTGGTTCTCTGCTGTAGAGGGTGAGGTCTATGCTATGTCATCCCTATTTACGGCAGCTGTGTTCTGGGCTATGCTAAAGTGGGAAGAGCAGGCGAACGAACCTTACGCCAACAGATGGATTGTTTTGATTGCATTCCTTATGGGTCTCTCAATAGGGGTTCACCTTCTGAATCTGCTCACAATCCCTGCCCTGGTATTTATCTACTACTATAAGAAGTTTGAAGTTTCAACCAAAAGAAGCATAATTGTTCTTGGTTTCTCTGCCGTTATCCTTGCACTTATTCTATACGGAATAATTCCATACCTGCCTAAGGCTGCAGCAATTTTTGATCTTCTATTTGTAAATGTTTTCGGGTTTTCTTTCAATATCGGTGCTGCTATCTTTGTTGCTCTTCTTCTTGCTCTCTGTTTTTACCTTATATGGTGGTCATTTAAGAAAGGGAAGGTACTTTTGAACACAATAGTGCTATCTTTTACAATGATTGTAATCGGCTACTCTGCTTTTGCCGTTGTAATTATCCGCTCATCTGCAAATACCCCTACCAACGAAAATCAGCCGGATAACCCATTTTCGCTGGTAAGATATCTGGGAAGAGAGCAGTATGGTAGCAATCCGCTTATTTACGGAGAGACTTTTGCCTCTACATATGAGCTTACAACAAATGATTACTGGGCAAAGGATGGTGACAAATACAGACGGATTAAAGGACCTGTTACCCCCATTTACGATTCTGGTACGAAGATGTTATTCCCTAGAATGTGGAGCACCAGCAGCAGCCATATAAAATTCTATGAGCAGTATACGCAGGGAAGAGGAAAGAGCATAAACGGAAGCCAGTATAAAATGCCTCTGTTTAAAGATAATCTTGCATACTTTTTCAACTATCAGTTGGACTGGATGTATCTGCGCTACTTTATGTGGAACTTTGCGGGAAGACAAAACGACCTCCACTCCACAACTCCGGGCGATCCATTCCAGGGTAACTGGGAGTCCGGGATAGGTTTTATAGATAAGATGCGTCTGGGTGACCAGAGTAAGGGGCCGGACTATCTGCTTAAGAACAGGGCGAAGAATCACCTATATATGTTACCTCTGCTTCTTGGAATAATTGGCCTCTTCTTTCAACTCAAACGAGATAAGCAAAACTGGTGGGTTACTATGCTACTCTTCCTTTTGACAGGTCTTGCGATTGCAGTCTATCTAAATATGCCTCCTTACCAGCCAAGAGAGAGAGATTATGCCTATGCCGGCTCGTTCTATGTCTTCACGATATGGATTGGATTGGCAGTTATGGCAATTCACGACTTTCTCAAAAGATGGGTGCCAGAAAGATACTCTGCAATAGCAGTAAGTCTGGTTACCCTTGCTGTCCCTTTCCAGATGGCATCACAAAACTGGGACGATCACGACAGAAGCAACCGCTATACAGCCAGAGATCTTGCATATAACTACCTAAGCACTTGTGGAGAACAGGCAATTCTGGTAACTCACGGAGACAACGACACCTTCCCGCTATGGTTTTTGCAGGAGGTTGAGGAGATTCGCACCGATGTAAGAATTCTAAACACCTCACTCTTGGGAACAGACTGGTATATAGACCAGATGCAGTATAGGGTTTATGAGTCGGATCCTATTCCTTTTTCAATCCCAAGGAGTGAGTATCTCTACGGAACAAATGATATGGTTCAAATTGTAGAGCGGGTAAACAAACCTGTTTCGCTAAAGGCTGTAATTAATCTGATCTCAAATCCGGACGCCAAAATTAAGCTCTCTTCGGGTGAGTTTGTCAGTTTTTTCCCTGCACGACAATTGCAGATCCCGGTTGACAAGAAAAAGGTTATGGAATCGGGGATAGTTTCTGCTGCAGACTCTTCTTTGATTGTTGATACAATTCAGTTAAATCTTCCGGAAAAGAAGAATGTTATGCTCAAATCTGAGCTTATGATTCTAGATCTGCTTGCAAATTATAACTGGGAGAGACCGATCTATTTTGTTGCAATGGGTGGAGATCTTGAGATAGGCATAAGTGATTACCTGGAATTCAACGGATTTGCTTATAAGTTTGTACCGATAAAAAATAAGCCCTCTTTGGGTAATCCGGGAAGATTTAATGCCCTTCAGATGTATGATAATATTATGAATAACTACAGATGGGGTAATATGGAGGATCCTTCCGTTAATATTGATTATCAGAATCTACTTACCTTCAATGCCGTTTTGGCAGTCAGAAATATCCACAGCCAGACTGCAAATGCTCTGCTCCAGATGGGTGAGACCAAGAAGGCGGTAGAGGTTTTGGATAAGATGCAGGAGGTTATGATTCCATCACAGTTTCCGCTTAACGGCTCTCTTCTTAACTCTCTTAATGAGTATTCAGTGATGGAGAGTATTAACATATATTTGCTTGCAGGCGAAAAGGAGAAAGGTTTGGCATTGGCAGATGCATTTATTGACGAAACCCTAAAATCTATTGACCTCTTCTCAACTAAATATAGAGGAAGATTCCTCTCAATGAGAGACATAGAGAACAATCTCTCATACCTCTTCTATATTGCAGATATCTATAAGAATAGAGGGATGGAAGATAGGGCTAAAGAGCTCGAAAAGAGTGTTGAGGATATGATAAACAGATTACAGGGGAGTTAGTTTTCAAGAAGAATATTGCACCCCCGTATCTCTGAATTGATAATGCGGCCGAGGACCCGAAAGGTGTTCTCGGCCTCTTTTATTCCCAAATCCTGGGTCTCTATGAAAGAACAGGAGTGTAAGTTGGCGAGGTCTATTACATTTATGCCGCCGGTTGCTCCAATATCTACTCGGGTAAAAGGGTTATTGAGGTCTCGGATTTGAATCTGCATCCAGGGCGGGGTTTTAAAAACACCTTCACCCGCAGACCACGCCTGGGATAGAAGCTCTGCCATCCCATATTCCGAGCCAACCCTCTCTATTCCAAACCCTTTTTTGATGAGTGAATGAAGCTCCTCTCTTGAGATCTCAACTCCTCTTCCCTTCATTCCTCCTGTCTCAATTACAGTAAGAGTTGGGAAATTTATCTGGAATGATTTAATAAAATCAAGAAGAGCAAAAGTTACTCCAAGCAGAATTGTCTTATCTCCATCAGCTTTTAAGTTCAATAGTGTTTGATAGAGTTCGGAGTAATTATAGAGGTAGAATCCAGACTCCTTTTTACCAGATGCCTCTATAAGTTTGCTTGCCATATAAACCAGAGAAGAGCCCTCTCTCTCAAGATATGAAGGCAGAAGCGCCAGAATAGTATACTCTCCCGGTTCTCCGTGAAAAAGTGAGAATCCTTTAAAAAAGCTCTCCCGGTAAAGAGAGAGATCTTTAACATAATGGCTGGCCGGGATTACACCCGAGGTTGCACTGCTGGTAAAAATTTTCTCGTAAACTCTCTCTCCGCAGATAATCTCTCGGCTCTTAAAGAGGGTTACAGGCAAAAAAGGAATAGAGTCTATACTTGTTACATCATCTGGATCGATCTCCAGTTGAGCAATATATTGTGCATAAGGAGCACAATCTCTACTTTGAATCTTAAATATCTGTAGAGCAATTTTTTCAAACTCATCTATACCCGAAATGTTGAAAATCCTCTCTCTCATAAATGGTTTTAGGGTTATTCTGTTAATGCATCCTGAATAGCCAGAATCTCAATTGCATAATCTCTGTTTCCAGAGAGTCTTGGTACCTTGTTCTGGCCGCCTAGTTTGCCCCGGGATCTCATCCATTCATAAAAAGTCCCGTTTTTAAGAGCAATAACCTGTGGAGCTACCATAGTTACACTGTTTTTTCGCTTGGCCTCATAATCTGAATTTACTTTGCAGATTTCGGAGTCAAGATCTACAGAGAAAGCCTCCAGGCTTGAGGGCTTCATATCAAACTCAATCAGCCATTGGTGTGAGCCCTTTGACCCCCCATCCATAAAGAGAGGTGCGACAGTGTAGTTTGTTACTGTAACATTATGCTTTTCGCAGGCGACCGAGAGTGCCTTTTCGGCGTTATTAATCATCAACTCCTCCCCGAATGTGTTGATGAAAAGCTGAGTACGCCCTGTAATCAAAATTTTGTGAGGAGACAGAGATGTAAACAAGATGCAGTCTCCTATAAGATATCTCCACAACCCACCATTTGTTGTAATAACCATAGCATAGTTCACACCCACCTTAACACTCTCAACAGTTTCAAAATCGGTATATCTTCCGGAGAGAGCTTCGCTCAACCTCTCAAGAGGGATAAATTCGTAAAAGATGCCATTTTCTGTTAGCAGAAGCATTGAAGGGTCATCACTCCTGTCCTGAAACGCAAAGTAACCTTCAGATGCGTTATAGCTCTCCATATAGTTCATTCCGGAACCGGGAATAAGAGTGCTGAACTCTCTTTTGTATGGTTCAAAATTTATACCTCCGTGCATAAAAAGTTCCAGATTTGGCCAAATATCCCTGAGTGTACTTACCCCTGTATGCTCGAGTATTCTCCTTAGAAGAATCAGGTTCCAGGATGGTACGCCGGAGAAGCTTGTAACATTGTACTTATGGGCAGACCTACAGATCTCCTCTACCTTTTGTTCAAAATCCGGGATAAGAGCCGTTTTAATGTTAGGCACCCTTCTCATCTCCACCCAGAAAGGGGAGTTTTTAAGCATAATTGCCGAGAGATCACCGTAGTAGCTGTTCCCGGTTCCAAGTTCGTCGGCCACAACGCTCCCTCCGAGAGTCAGGGCGTCACCGTCAAATAGTGCAGATTCAGGGTTATTAGCGACGTAGGTTGCCAGCATCTTTTTCATTCCCGAGTAGTGGCACTTATGAAGCGAATCGTCGGTTATAGGGATAAATTTGCTTTTTGAACTGCTGGTGCCACTCGATTTTGCAAACCACTTAATGGGCTTGTTCCATAGAACGGAGTTCTCTCCTCTTCTTACTCTCTCTATATATGGTTCAAAGTCATCATACTCCCTGAGTGGGACTGCCTTCTGAAACTCTTTTAAGGTAAATATTTTCTCAAAGTTGTGCTCCTCTCCAAAGCTAGTACCCCTCCCGGAAGCAATTAACCCTTCAAACAATTTTTTTTGAAACCCGGAGGGCTCACTTCTGCTTTTTTCCAAAGAGCTTAGCAGATCAAGTGATAAAAGAGAGTATATTTTTGTAGTTAAAGACATTGTGTAAATATAGACATTATTCAAATACTTCGTGAAGAACATTAAGAGACTCTACCTTAACATCAAAACCGGTATGAAAGCTAATATAGCGAATCATCTCCTTAATAAACATATACCTTTGAATTCCTGTTATTTTAATTGATTCAATCTCTTGCAAAGGGGTTACAGATAACTTATAAAGTAATGAGCTCTCATCCGGGCCAAAGCAGAACTCACCTCTCTCTCTTGCCGAGAGATATTTTGCAGATGGAATATCAAAAAGCATGCCGTCCCCTTGTATTGTTGTTTCCGGGGAGTATCCGATTTGCCGGCAAAAACCAAGCATAAAATAGAGATGAAAATTTGCTGTTCCGCACTTAATCTCCTCAAGCATTT
>JAUYTH010000145.1 GCA_030695165.1 Bacteroidales bacterium | reverse complement strand
CCCACATATACAAAATGAACTTTGACTCTATATGCCCAAAACGCAAAGCTGCAAGGTGTGATTCTGGGATAGTCTCAGGAGAGATAATTAAAACAAAATCGTATTTTTTTTTGTTTGCTTCTATTACTAAATGATTATAGTATTTGTTTATTTGGGAGGTTATAATTTTTTTTAAGCCTACTCTTATTATTACTCGTGTTAAAAAAGAATCGTTTGGTCGTTCATTATAAAAATCTACTTCTGCTCCCATATTCTCGAGCATAGATTTAATTTCTAATTCATAACCAAAGAATTTTGCGTCTATCAAAAGTATTGTTTTATCCTTTAGATCTTTTTTCATTTTATTTATATAATCCTTTTTCTTTGATTTCCATAATTGAAGTCTCAAACAAATCTTCTCTTATCTCTTGGGAATTAACCCAATTTGCAAACTTCTCTATACCCGATGCAAAATCGATTTCAGACTCAAATCCTAATCTGCTTTTTATTTTAGATGAGTCAGAAAAATTATCCCGAATATCACCTTTCCTAAACAATTCCGAAAGTACAATATTTATATTGCTTTTATATGCTTTTTTAAGTGAATCTGCTACGGTTATAAGATTAGTCCTTATACCAGACCCTACATTAAAAATTTCATTATTGGCTTCTTCTTTTTCCAAGCCTAAAATGGTAGCTCTAATCACATCGTCTATGTATATAAAGTCGCGACTTTCATTTCCGTCCTCAAAAACCAGGATGTCATTTCCGTTCTTAATTCTAGTTGAGAAGATGGATAAGATTCCTGTATATGGGTTTGATAAAGATTGACCAGCCCCATAAACATTTTGATAGCGAAAAATTACAAAAGGGATATTTAAGGATTTTCCAATAGTTTGAAACATCTGTTCCTGAACATATTTACTAATGCCATAAATCGAGGTGGGGTGAATTTTGCTCTCTTCGTCAGTTGCCATTACCTCAACGTTGGTCCCGCATAAAGGACATTTAACGTTAAAATCGCCCTTTATCATATTTTTTTCTTCTCTAGCCAAGGGATAAACAATACTATCCTTTGGACAATGATATTTCCCTTCTCCATAAACAGCTCTTGAAGAAGCCAATATGATTTTTTTTATGGAATGAGTTTCGTTTGCCAGAATATCCATAAAAATGGCAGTACCTTTTATATTGACATCTGTATATTTTTCGATTTCATACATAGATTGCCCTGTACCTGTTTCTGCGGCTAAATGAATAACAACATCTTGATTTTGTAATGCTTTTCTCCAATCCTCTTTATTTAAAATGCAACCCTTAATAAAGTGGACTTTATCTTTAATCGATAAATAGAGAGCAGATTTATAACAATTTTCCCCGTGAATTTGAGTGGAGAGATTATCTAATACTGTAATAATATATCCTTTCTCTATAAGCTTTAAAGCTAATTTGGAACCTATAAAACCGGCACCTCCTGTTATCAAGATTTTTTTATGTTTTTTATCGAAATCGGCCATTATTCACCACTATGTTTTAAGTTTTAGCTTTTTTATTACATTCATAACAATAGCCATTAGCATTTCAACTCTATAGATCAATTTATAAATAAAACTATTCTTACTTACTCCACCGGT
This sequence comes from Bacteroidales bacterium, assembly GCA_030695165.1. GTDB lineage: Bacteria > Bacteroidota > Bacteroidia > Bacteroidales > UBA932 > Bact-08. The sequence goes on along the minus strand of JAUYTH010000145.1, from coordinate 3,622 downwards.
AAATGGTGTTTGATTATTTTCGTGCTTTCTATAGCCTACCAATTGTTCATCACAAAAATATATCGATGAAAAAAGCTCTGCATTTAAGCCAATCCAATGATCGTGGATAGCTATTGATTTTGGAAAAGGAAGAACGTACTCTAGTACACTCCGGTCAAAAGCCATACAACACCCCAAGTAGGTGTTTTTTATAAAATTCTTGAAAAAACCTTGCCCGGAATTAATCAATTTATAAAAGGAGCCCACGAGTATTGTGTTATCTTTATCGATTAATTTGCAATCGGAGACCACCAGGTTGTGATTCTCGAGATGTTCAAGTACTATTTTTACCTTATTTGGATACCAAATATCGTCTTGATCGGCTAAGAATATATAGTCTCCTTTTGCTTGTTTTAGTGCGTTTTCAAGGTTAAAAACAGGGCTACTAAATTTTTGATTTTCTATTAGGGTGATGCGATTATCGGTATATGATTTTATAATTTCAATGGTTCTATCTGTCGAAGAATCATCCGATATGATTAACTCATTAATAGCAACTGACTGATTCAATATTGAATCTAGCTGTTGCTGAATGAATTTTTCACCATTATAGGTAGGTAAGCAAACGGAGATCATTTATAATATCTTAGAAACAGAAATAATCGCTTTGTATCCCATCATTTTGAAAAAGGAGTATTTTTTATTGAGTGCTTTTAGCATTTCATAAGCATCTCGGTTTTGCCTTATTGTTTTTGAGATTCCCAAAAGCCGATTTAGTAAATAGGTTAGATTCACTTTTGTCGTACCTATTTCATTAGAATTATGCAGTCTGTAAAGAATACCGGGTTTTTCGATATAGTCGATGATGCCGCTTTCTGCTACTTTTAATGCCGTCCACCAATCGTGCATAATGGCCTCATCGGGTATTGGCAAGGCTAACAATTTTGCTCTCTTATTGATCATTACGGTGCACCCGACCACTGGATTATTAATGGCTAACTTGTAAACATTTTGAATATTGGCTGGATTGATTTTGGAATAGTTCCAAAATGAATTGTGAATAATCTTCAAATTATGATCAGTTAGAATAAGGTCTGTAAAAACCAAAGCCGCCTGGTTGGGCATTCTGGTTTCAATTTCTCTAATTTTGGAAAGTGCATCCTCAATCTTGTGTGGGAGCCAGTAATCGTCGTGATCACAAAACATCATATAATTTGAGGTACTATGTTCCAGAAGCTTTTGAAAACTTCTTTTTGGTCCTAAATTGATTCCGTTGTTATCTATAATATGGAATCTTTCAGGGTGGTCACTCTTATATTTATAAAGAATGTTTAAAGTATTATCGGAAGAGCAATCGTCCCGAATTATAAATCTCCAATTTGAATAGCTTTGAAGGTATATAGACTCCACCAGCTCTTCTAAAAAGGCTTCAGAATTGTAGGTAGAGAGTAAAATATCTACAATCATTGGTTTTTCTCAACATAATATTTGAAAAAACATAGACCAAAACAATCATCCCGGTTGAGCTTAAAAGCAGAGGGTTGGTTCCGGCAATAAACAAATAGGCGATATATGCGATAAAAAGATGACTAAGCTGTTTTGCTTTTATTTCATAAAGAACAGGGGTTATTAAAACCAATAAAAAAATAATGGAAATTGGCATCCCCCAAATTCTAATCAATTCTAAATATGTTAATTCGGTCACATTCGTAATCCTGTTTATTCCGTACGAATAAAAGCTGCTTCCAAGACCATTCCCAAAAATAAATTGACCGATATGATCTGAAAAATGTTCAATATAAGATATGAAATGGCCGAATTTTACCAAGTTCGAAATCTCTGTTGCGTTAAACAAGATGCCCCCAATTATCGATAATCCATAAATTGCCAGTAAGGTGTAGAGCCCTGTTAATATAACAAATGCAATCTTTGATTTTTTATAGATATAATAACTTAGATAAAACAAAATGATAAGTGCAAGCGATACTATGTTTGCCCGTGTGCCTGACAAAAACAGGGTTACTATAATTGAGAGAAGAATCGTTAATTTCAAAAACAATAATTTCACATTACCCTGTATCAAAATCTGGTATAAATAATATGACAGGGGGAAAACCAACAATGGAGATGTTTTATAAAACATTTGTAAAACAGGGTAACCCCCAAAATCCCTAAGTGCATAAATAGCAACTTGTTTATCAATTACAAAATAGTGGTACAAACTACCAAATAGAAGGGGATTAATAAGCATTACTCCATAGAAACCTATGGTAATAAGCACAATGAATAAAGAGGCGATGTTGAATGGTTTTGTTAAATCAATTTTCCTGTTTACAATTACTAATGTTAAAGTGAAAAAAAAGAATGAGCTGAAATAAACGATAACACCTGGATTGGTATTTTTAAGGAAATTGTTGAGGAGCCCCACAGATAGTGCATACAAAGGCATAAAAAAAGAGATAAACAATACCAGGACAACCAACTCCTTAGGGAGCCTGATTTCTTTACGGATAATTTGGAAAATCCACAAGAGGAGTGTTATTACAAATAAAAAGTATTTTGCTTTAAAAATTAAATTGGAGGGATCTATAATTAGATCCAGGATAAGCAATACAATAAAAACCATCATCAAAACTGAAGATCTCTTTGTGTTTTTTACATCCATAGTTTGTAAATAAACCTAATGGGCGTTAGTAAAATCTTTCCAAGCCGGTACTCTTTTGAATTTTTAATCAATTGGTATTCAAATGAGATTGACGGATCTAAAAGATATTTTGAATAGAGTGCTTTATGGTTGGTGTAAATCTGGTATCTGAGACGTTTTAGATTTTCACTAGTAAGGGAGTTGTTCCTGGAACCTTTTTTTACACGATAGAAAATTTCTGGTTTATCAATTTTATATACATCTCCCCCCTTTTCCAAAATTGACAACCAAAAATCCCAATCTTCTAGACCCTCTTTCATATTTGGATTGTACCCCTTGGTTTTATCAAAATCCTCTCTTCTAAATACTGATGCAGATACAATGATATTTTCACATATCATTTTTTGGATGGAGTAGGCACCATATTTTATATATCCCTTTTTAGTACCAAATAATTTTACATCGCAGTTTACAATTTTTATATTGGGTTTCTGCTCCAGTATTTCTATGGCTTCCCGAATAAATACTTTTCCTGCTTTATCATCGGCATCCAATGGCAAGATATACTTCCCGCAGGAGTTCTTTATGGCAAGATTCCTGGCTTTTGCAGGTCCTTGATTTTGTGTTTGTATTACCTTAATTTTATTATGACTAATTGCATCAATTATTTCATTTGTTTTTTTATCTGTACTCCCGTCATTAACAATTATAATTTCATAATTCTCATAATTTTGAAGGTGTATGCTATTTATGCACTCATTAATATATTTTCCGTCATTGAAACAAGGGACTATTATGGAGATAAGAGGGTTACTATTCATTTACTTTTTAAAAGTTAAAAAAACGGTAAGTAATCCCTATCTGCCCTTGAAAATTATTAGTATTCTTGACATTTGCCCAAAATGTAGGCGTATTGTCAACATAAATAGGTTGGTACCTCCATTGGTAGTTATAAGATTTGATAAATTTGAATTTCACCGAAAAAAGAAGGTTCTTGTA
>JAUYTH010000209.1 GCA_030695165.1 Bacteroidales bacterium | reverse complement strand
GCAGTTCATTGAGTTTGCCGTAAACATTCCGGAACAGCTACCGCAAGTTGGACAGGCACCTCTCTCAAGCTCCAGAAGCTCTTTTTCGCCTGTATGTTCATCTGCCGCTCTTACCATTACATCAACCAGGTCATAATCTTTTCCGGAGATTCGTCCGGCCTCCATTGCACCGCCAGAAACAAATATGGCAGGAATGTTAAGCCTCAATGCAGCCATAAGCATTCCGGGAGTGATTTTGTCGCAGTTTGATATACATATCATACCATCCACCTTATGCGCATTACACATAAATTCAATACTATCTGCAATCAACTCCCTGGAAGGAAGAGAGTAGAGCATCCCGTCGTGCCCCATTGCAATTCCGTCATCAATGGCTATTGTATTAAATTCGGCGGCAAAACACTCCTGCTTCTGTATCTCTCTCTTAATATACTGACCAATATTATGAAGGTGAGTGTGTCCGGGCACAAATTGGGAGAATGAATTAACTATAGCAATTATTGGCATTCCAAACTGGTTATCTTTCATACCGTTTGCTCTCCAAAGTGAGCGTGCTCCTGCCATTTTTCTTCCAAGTGTTGTCTGAATGCTTCTGAGTGGTTTCATCTTTGAGTCAATTATTTTTTGTTAATAGATAAAAGCTTCGCAAGCCCGCTTTTACAGGATCCTGTTAAAGCGAGCATAAGTTAAAAAGTGCTTAAACGGGATCCTAAATCAATCTAATAATAATGACTGAAATAATGATTGAAGAGACCACCAGTAGAAGTAGTCCCGAATTCAGGATATTTAGTGATAGATCATTTACGGACAATGATTTAACAGAGAAGCGAGAAGGGAGATTTCCCCCTGCTGCAACCTCTTTTGGACTGTTAAACTCTCTGCTCATATAATGAATTGTAATTGGATATAATATGAAATGTTATGCAAATGTATAAATTAATTATATCTGACAATACTTTTTTTTAAATATTTTTTCAATAGTGTAATTAATCGGTGTCAATATTGCGCCACTTTCTTAACCTTACCACCATTCCTGGAGTGGGATTAAAACTTAATTGATCCAGGAGCTCTTCTAATATTTCGTTTACAAAAGGTACCTTACTCTTTAGCATAATTAGTGTCTCAATTGACCACACCTGAACTGCAACTCTCACTCTATCATTAATAATCCACTCAATACAGGCCGAAGCAATTGCTTCGTATTGTTCATTGCTGCCTATATATCTTCTGTTTTTAAGAATATCTGTCATTATCTTGGCGAAATGTCGCTTTGAACTCTCGTTTTGGACTTTTGGAAAGAGATTGAAAAAATGAGGGTAAAAATCATTGAAAAAATTGCAGTCGTAAAAGTAAACGTATTCAAGAATGTACGCAGAACGGAATTCAA
>JAUYTH010000136.1 GCA_030695165.1 Bacteroidales bacterium | reverse complement strand
GATCGTACTCCTGGTCTACAATTACCTGATTTCTAAAATCTGTTCTGAAGTAGTCGAAACTCAAAGAGGCATCTTCCAGTCCAAGTGGAAAGTAACCTGTTAAATTTGCACCATACGTCCAGGCATCTTCAATATCTAGGTTTGTCCCGGTCTCTACCCTTCTTCCGGTAGAGAGTACTCCCAGGTTGTCCGGGATAACATTGACAGAACGGAACCCACGACCACCGAGTGCACGGAAGATTAACTTCTCGTCAAATGCATATTTGATATTGATTCTGGGTGCCGGCAACCAACCGTGGAAATCGTTGTAATCCAACCTTACCCCTGTTACCACAGACACCTTCTCTCCGTTTGTATAAGTATATTCGCCATATCCACCGACAGATTTCTCAAACCTACCCGGATATTGATCGTAGTAGCTGCCTAAATAGTAGTCTCTGAAATGTTCGTTATAGTCGTCTAAAATAGCACTTAAACCAAGGGTGTATTTATGAAACTCGCTAATTTGGTTCTGAAACATAAGATTAGCAAAGATAGAGTTCTGGGTTGCTTTGTAATCTTTCATTCCGAAATATGAGTCCAGTTTATGGTAAGAGTAGTCTATTACAGCTGCAATATTCTTGGTGTTGCCTGCACTCAGTGGAACACCGATTTTAAAATACCCGTTTACACCTTTGTTTTTGATAGAAGCGCCCCAAGTGTTAAGATCCCTCTCGCTATCTCTTTTAAATGCAGTCTGCCCCGCAAGTCTGTTATCGTTCAAAGCCTTTATACCAAAACGAATTTGCATTCCGTTCTCTGCCAGGTATACCCAACGATTTGAGAAATTAAACTGAAGAGATTGAGGTTCATCTCTAAATCCGTCGTGGTTACCATCGTGATCTGCAGGGTCGGTTGAAAAGTGGCCCAACATAACAGTGCTCCATTTGTTATTCAACTGAATTGAAGAGGCAACATTTGCCTCTGTCCTTAATGTGTTGCTGAGGAAGAGATTCAGAAAAAATGGTTCTTCTGTAGTTGGTTTACGATGCTCAAGATTAATCTGCCCTGTGATTGCCTCCGACCCGTTAATTACAGATGAAGGCCCCTTGGCAATCTGGATGCTCTCCAGCCATTGACCCGGTATATACGATAGTCCAAATGGGGAGGCAATACCTCTCATAACCGGTCTGTTTTCATCCAGCATCTGTGTGTAAATTCCGGAAAGCCCCAACAGACGAATCTGACGTGCACCGGTTATGGCATCTGAGTAGCCTACTGTTACACTTGCACTGTTCTCAAAACTCTCGGCCAAGTTACAACACGCCATCTTACATAGTCCTGCAGCAGAGATAACCTCTGTCTTAACAGAGGAGAGCTTAGATATATAGTTCCCCTGCTGCCTTGTAACCACTCTGGCGGCCTGAAGTTCTGCACCCTCTTTTATAAGAAAGTCAGCATTGTACTCACCTCTGCCAAGAACAATAGTGTCCCTGGTGTGTCCGACAAATGTAGCAATCAGGGAAACTGTATCGGTTTTTTTTCTATCAAATGAGAATCGCCCTTTGTCGTCAGATTCCAGAGCAATTTTTCCCTCAAGCCAGTAAACGGAGGCATAAGCCATAGGTTCAACAGAGCCATCCGGCTTCTGAACACGTACAAACCCGCTTACTGTCTGGGAGTAGAGAGATAATCCGCTAAAGAGAGTAAATAGAATAAAAAATAGTAATCCTTTATAGTTCATAATAAATTCAATAAAAATTGTTGATTGTTAATAATAGATATATAAATCAAGGCATTAAGCCGTGATTTAAACTATTAAGGAATCTACAATCTCCACTGAGAGATATTTAAACAGATATTTTTTGAAGATGAGATATCCGGGCCGTGCCGGATCTCGGTGTATTTGTAACCTGCCAGAGGGTTTATAAGAGCAACTTCACTTAAAGGGAGAGTTGCAAAATCCAATGCAGAAAAATATATGGGAATTATAGAGGTTATCTCTACAATATTATAATCTAAGTCCAGATGATGAATCTCTGTTTTACAACAATTGTTATCGTGCTCTTTATCTGAACAGTCTTGTGAAGCGCAGCCACAATGGGTATGAATATCTTCGCAACTAGTTTCTGATGTGAGCAGTAGAATATCTCTTGTTCCCTCTTTAGAGCACTCGTGAACACCGAATCCGGGGCTGGTTACAAAGTAAGCAACCAGAAGCAGAACAGTAAGTGTGTATTTGACAAGATTGGCCATACGGCACAAATATACAATAAAAAAAATAACAGGTTAAAAATTATTTTTTATCATATGCCTTACAGGATAAAAGATTCTTTTAAGAACAGATGCATTTTGGGTGATAATCTCTCCTACGCCGTGCATCTCTTCACTAAAGTTTAGTTCTATTGAATAGTTGGTTCGCAATCCCTCAGGAAAATCGACACCAACAATGTAGACTCTCTCATTTCCAATATTGGCAGGTAGAAGCGAGATACTCTTAACCTCAACCTGAACCATACCGAACTCCATATATGGATAGCTATCCAGTTTTACGTTTACCTTTTGACCCGGCCTCACTTTACCGGCACCTGCCATAGGGATAAATAGTTTACCCGAAATCTTCTTCTCTTTTTCGGGAAGAACTGTAAAAACAATATCTCCGTTATGAACATTCTGGTTCTCCTGCCAGTAACTTGTAAAAGAGATTACTCCGTCTACCGGGCTTATAAAGAGGTTAAGCTGCTCCCACTCTCCAAGTTGCGACATCAGAATATCAAGATCGGCCTCAACTGCTCTTTTAAGTCTGTTAAACCCCTCCTCTCTCTCCATCTCAAGATCCAGAATAGACTGTTCACCTTTGATGACCTCTACCCTGTTTCTGTTGAGCTCCTCTCTGGCACTCTCCAGCTGTTGACCTGCTGCAAGATAACTGCTTCTGCTACGATCAAAATCCTGCTGAGAGATTGTTTTTTGGTCAAAGAGAGACTTTTCGCGGTTAAACAAATTCTCTGCAATCTCATACTGGTCAATAGCTATGGCCTCTTTTCTTTGGGCAATCCTCAGTTGCCCTCTCTTTGCCTCAGTCTCCTGCCTAACCGAGTTTATCATCTTCCTGTGGTAGTCAAGAGAGATGAAGGTTCTGTACTCTTTGAGGCTCTTTACAAATTGACTGTAGGTTTCCTGAAGTTCGCCAAGAAGAAGTTTTTCCGGGAGAGGCGAGGAGAGATTGAGGTAGTTGGTGCAGATATCCCTTACCTTTAGATAGTCCTGGTAGGAGCCCGGGTTTTCAAGTATGGCTATCACCTCTCCCCTTTTTA
>JAUYTH010000133.1 GCA_030695165.1 Bacteroidales bacterium | reverse complement strand
CTGAGTGAGTCGAGAGCAAGAGGTATATTCCATCTGGACCTCTCCCTCTCCCCAACTTCATTAGATATAGAGCGAAGTTCAATAAAGTGAACTCTCTCGAGGATACACACATAAAAAAATGCAGCTCCCTCCATACTCTCTATTGCCGGCGTAAAATCTCTCTCAAGTTGATCTCTCTTGCCGGGCAATCCGCTGACTGTTTGCACGGTAACAGCGGTAGCTCTCTTGTAAGGTGACAAAGCAGCCTCTGCTGCAGGGGATAGATCGGGAGCTATTAGTGCCCCGCCACGAAACGGATGAGTATCAGCGTCTAAGATCTTATAGTCAAACAGAGTTTGGAACCCGTTACAGGTTTCAAACCCGAGATCTCCAAAATACTCTCTATCTACTCTTGCAACAGCTCCAATCGGGAACTCCCGGGTAAAGCTTCCTGCTATCCCTATGTTAATTACCAGGTCAAATTTGGTGGAAGATGTATTCAATATTTTTGTAAGCTTGTAGCTTGTAGATGTAGTTCCGATTCCGGTTAACATCCAGTCAATTTCCAAACTGTTCTGTTCACTTTTAGTGAGTGAATTGTAAGCCTGTCTTGCCGTTATGAGCTCCTCCTGTTCGGCGGCTGTAATCAGTAATCTCATACTATGTCCCTTTTTTTTGTATAATTGCACCATATTTGAACAATTCACGAAATTAGATATTTATTATGGCATATACAAAGATTGAGCAATATGACGAAGAGACAACTCAGTCTATTGCTAAACACTACAAGGAGATACTCAATCTTTTAGGTGAAGATACTTCAAGAGAGGGGCTTATACTCACTCCGGTAAGAATTGCACGATCTGTTCAGTTCCTGACCCAGGGGTACGATATGGATGGTCCCACTATACTGAATTCGGCAAAATTCAAAGAGGAGTATCAGCAGATGGTTCTGGTAAAAGATATTGAACTCTATTCGCTTTGCGAACACCATATGCTCCCATTTTACGGAAAGGCGCATATTGCATATATTCCAAACGGATACATAACAGGTCTCAGTAAAATAGCGAGAGTTGTAGAGGCCTACGCCAGACGACTTCAGGTTCAGGAGAGGCTCACAGTACAAATCCGGGATTGTATTCAGGAGACATTAAATCCGCTTGGAGTTGCCGTAGTTATAGAGGCTTCGCATATGTGTATGCAGATAAGGGGAGTACAAAAACAGAACTCCGTAACCACTACATCTGCATTTACAGGAGCTTTTCTTAAAGATATCAGAACCAGAGAGGAGTTTATGCACCTGATAGGTGTCTCTCTTCACTAGAGCTTGAGAGCCAGGGTGAAATCAAACTGCAGCCCTGTTTCTGCTCGGTTGCAGACAACAATTTTCCCTTTATGTAGATGAACTGCATTTCTTACAATTGAGAGCCCAAGTCCACTTCCACCGCTTTTACGGCTGCGTCCCTTCTCCACCCTGTAAAAGCGCTCAAAGATTCTGTGAATATGCTCTTCGGGGACACCTTTACCGGTATCGTAGTATGAGAAGAAGGCCTCACGGTCCGAAGCCCCGGTAACCTTTATATAGATATCCAGATCCTCTCCGGCGTGTTCTATAGAGTTGTCAATTAGATTTTTAAAGAGGGAGTATATTAAAAGATAGTTACCCTCGATCTCCAGATTTTGGCTTACATCTGTATTGAAACGTATCTTTTTCTCCTCAAGTTTAAATGATAGATCGCTCTCAATCTCCTTAAGACAACGGTAGATGTTTATATTTTCATACTCAAACTTATCTGCAGCCTCCTCTATTTTATTAAGGATTGAGATATCATTTACAATAGCAGATAGGCGAAGAGATTGAGCGTAGGCTCTCTCTATAAAAAACCTACTCTGCTCTTCATTTAGATTCTCCTGCTGCAGCAATGTTTCCAGATAGCCTCTTATTCCGGTAACCGGAGTTTTGAGTTCGTGAGATACATTATGGGTGAGCTCCTGCTTATACCTTTTAGTGTTTTCCAACTGGCGGAAAGCGTTCCTAATCTTCTCTCCGACTCCTCCCATCTCATCCTTTGGGAAACGTATTTCATCATAGTCCTCCTCTCCCTGTTCTACCCTTGCTATAAACTCTTTAAGCGCGCTGTATGGCTTGCTTATCTGCCTTGTGAGGTAAACGAGAACAGCAGATGCAAGCAGAAAAACTATCATTATGTATAGCTGCCAGGTTTTGTCACTTTTAATAACCGGCAAAATCAAAGAGTTGTAATCCAGAGCAACTCGTACATACTTGTCGGCATACTTTTTAGCAAAATAGAGATACTTACTTTTTAATGTATTTGAGTATCTCAAGGCAGATCCGGAACCTGTTTTAGCTGCATCAAGAAGTTCCGGTCTATTGAGGTGGTTGTCAAGGATAGAGTCTCTGTTTGAAAAATTGTCGAAAATAACCCAGGCATCACTATCCATAATAGTTATCCTCATCTCGTCCGGGAAAAAGTCGCGCGCAGAATCCAATACATTCTCAATCTCACCTCCATCAGAGCAATTCTTAACGAAAGAATAAATTATATCGGGATAGGGGTTTATTCTGTAAGTGAGTTGCTCAAGTTTAAACTGGCTCTCTCGTCGGATAAGGATTAACGAGAAAAGCAGACTCGTAGCCACAAGGACTAACAAAAAATAGGTGAGAATTTTATATCTGTAACTGATTTTCATCTCTATGCCTCCTCATCCGGGTCAAAGCAATATCCGTACCCAGATCTGTTGACGATTGAAGAGCTGTAGGGTTCAATCTTTTTTCTCAACCTTGCTATGTGAACATCAATTGTTCTGTCAAGAACGTAGGATTCGTTTTGCCATACACTATCAAGAATTTGTGCTCTGGAGAAGATTTTTAGTGGCTGAGATGCAAGCATATATAATATCTCAAACTCTTTTTTTGTGAGTTTGATATCCCTACCTTCAATAGTGACAATTTTATTAACGGAGTTGATTGACATACTTTTGAATTCAATCCCGGAGTCAGATATTTTCTTTGAGACTTTTGAGTTACTCTCCTCTGCAGTGGTTCTGGAGAGGACTGCTTTAACCCTTGCAATTACCTCTTTGATAGAGAAAGGTTTAGAGATATAGTCATCTGCTCCCATATTGAACCCTTTAAGCTTGTCGCTCTCCTGGTCTTTAGCAGTGATAAATATTATAGGGATATTCTTAGGGTACTCCTCTCTTATAAGTTCGGCAAGTTTAAAGCCGGAGATTGCCCCCATCATAACATCCAGCAGAAGCAGGTCATAGCTATTTTTCAGTTTAGAGTATGCCTCTTCTGCAGAGTATGCAACATCTGTGTCAAAACCTGCACTTTTTAGATTAAAGCTGAGAATTTCGCACAGATCCTCTTCATCGTCTACAACCAGGATTTTCTTCTTTTTCATAGCACAAATGTAAGATATGATAACAAATTAATGCTTAAAATGGGGTGTAACTTAAGAATTTCTTAATTTTTATTTATTATTTCCTTAACATACCCGCGATACTTTTGCATCATAAATATTAAGACAAAAGTAGTGAGAAATTTATTGATTATTAAAGCAATTTGGGTATTGATTTTATTTACTCCAAATAAAGTAACAGCACAAGCGACAACAAGTATACTTGAGGGTAAAGTTATTGATAAATCTACAGGAGAACCAATTATTGGGGCGACAATTTTCTTTCCCGATATCAGAAAGGGTTCAATGACAGACCAGGATGGTTTGTATTCAATTACAAATCTTCCTATCGGAGTACATAGGGCAGAGATATCCGGCATTAGCTATAAGAAAATATCAGTAAATGACCTTGAGATAAAGGAGGGTGCAAATAGTTTTGACATTGTACTGGAGGAGTCTGCCAACCTCCTGGATGAGATAGTGGTAACATCGGTAAAGAGGATGAATTCAGAGATTGCAATGGTTCAGGCTACCCGTAGCGCAGGTGTTGTTATGAGTGGTATGTCGGGTAAGCAGATTTCCAAATCTCAGGATAGAAATGCAGCGGAGGTAGTGAGGAGAATACCCGGAGTATCAATAATGAATGACAGATACATAATAGTAAGAGGGTTACCCAGCAGATACAATAATGTATGGGTAAACAACTCATCGGTTCCGAGTACAGAGGCAGATTCCAGATCTTTCTCATTTGACATATTACCATCTTCACAACTGGAGAGCATTATGATAGTTAAATCACAATCAGCGGAGATTCCATCAGATTTTTCGGGCGGATTTGTAAAGATAACAACAGGAAGTATGCCCGAAGTATCTGAATCTACCATCTCTTACGGTATGGGGATGAATAGTGTGGCCCACTTTAATGATCAATACAGAACCAAAGGATATTTAACAGAGCTATTCGGAATAGGCGGAAGTCAGAGGAGACTTAGTGGGATTGTTCCGCAAAGAGTAGATAACAACAACTCTTCTCTGGTTACTGAGGTTACAAAGAGCGGCTTCTCTCAGGAGTGGGAGGTTCTAAAAGGCAAAGCATTGCCCGACCAAAGAGTTACAATGATGTTTGGTAGAGCCTATAATTTAAATAAGGGGTATAAGATGGGAATTGCAGGGGCATTAAACTACACCAGAAGTTCACAAACCTATAAGGATATGACCAATGCAAGATTCGGGGTTTTCAATATAAATACCGACGAACCGGAGTATATCTATAAATATACCGATAATCAGTACAGTCTGGATTCAAGAATCGGAGGTATGCTAAACATAACTCTAATGTCCGGAAAGAACAAGATAGAATTCAGAAATATGATAAATATAATGGGTAAAAACCGTTATACATCAAGAGAGGGGTGGCAAAATGTCAGTGCAAAATATATACAGGAGAAAAAGGAGTATCTCTATACAAACAGAACAATCTATACCGGACAACTAGCAGGAAGCCATCGTTTTTCAAAAAGGATCCTTGACTGGAATATAGCCTACTCTTTTGCAGGTATGGATCAGCCGGACAGAAGGATTATAAACAGAGAGGAGAACAATATATACGGAGATCAGGACTTCGGCAAGATGTCCATAGATCAGAATGAGATCACCCGGGATTTCGTAAACCTTAAAGAGCATATTATTACACCTGCTCTAAACTACATTCTTCCTTTTGAGGTAAGCCAAAACCTTGTTATAGAGTTAAAGGCAGGAGTTCTTGGAGAGTATAAAACACGTAACTACAAAAACAGACAGTTCTTTTATAGATTCAACAGGTATTCGCTTCCTTCGAATTTTGTTTACAGAGATGTTGTAGATGAGATTCTTAAAGATAATAACTATGGGTCAGATAAGCTTTATCTGTACGAAGATACCGATAACAGAAACAGCTATAAAGGTGAGATCCTAAACGGAGCAGGGTATTTTTCCGCAAAAATGACATCCGGCAGATTTAATATAATTGCAGGAGTAAGGGCAGAAACGGGTAAGATGAGACTTACAAACTATGATAAGATTTATGAATTCACTACTGTAAGCAAAGATTACGACTACTTTGACATCTACCCCTCTCTAAATGCATCATATAACATCTCTAAAAATGAACTAATACGAGTAGCTTATGGAAAATCTGTTAATCGTCAGGAGTTTAGGGAACTTTCTTCTTCGGTCTACTATGATTTTAACCTCTTTTCGGATGTTAAAGGGAATCCGGAACTTAAACACGCTACCATAAATAATATAGATATTAGATATGAATATTATCCAACAAACAACGAGTACATCACTCTTGCACTCTTCTATAAACACTTTAAGAACCCAATAGAGTGGACCTACCTCGATGCCGGTGGCTCCTATACCTACACTTTTGAAAATGCAAAAGCTGCAAACAATATGGGTGTAGAGGCAGATATCAGAAAGAACCTGAAGTTCGTGGGACTCAAAAATTTAACTCTGGGGTTGAATGCAGCTTATATTTACAGCAGGGTGGAGTTTGATAAGGAGAACTCGCTAGAGAGAGACCGTGCTATGCAGGGGCAGTCGCCATATATTATTAATACATCCCTTTTCTACGACAGTGAAAAGTTAGGGTTAAGTGCCGGAATTCTTTACAACAGAATCGGTAAAAGAATTGTGGGTATCGGCAAGGCAGATACCGGAACAGGTGCCAGTGTCAATAATGAAATCCCCGACACTTATGAGCTTTCAAAAGATGTTATTGATATCACTTTAAGTAAAAAAATAGGCAAAAGAGTTGAACTAAAGGGTGGTGTTAAAGACATCCTCAACCAAAGTGTGATTTTTCAGCAAGACCCTCAGTATCTGGACTCGAGCGGCAATCTGCAGCAGAGGAATCAGAATTCGAAAACCTTTAAACCCGGCAGTTATTATACACTTGCCATACAGATAAAACTTTAATTCCAATAATAGAAACAAACAATTTAATTAATATGAAACATTTAAAAAAACTTCCAATTTTATTGATCTCAACCATCATAATGTTTTTACCTTTTTCTTGTGAAAAAGAGGTTGTGACGCCAACGCCGGACCCTACCGAGCAGATTATTTTTGAGGGGAATGTTATAGGCAACGGCTCCCAGGAGTTTGAAATCAAGAAGAACCACACATTAAAAAAGGGGAAATACCTTTTAAAAGGTTGGATATACATTACAGATGGTGCAACACTCACAATTGAGCCGGGTACAATCATTAAAGGAGATAAGGATACCAAAGCGGCACTTATTGTTGAGACCGGCGGTAAACTTATTGCTCAGGGAAGTGAAAATGAGCCTATAATCTTTACATCAAATCAACCTGTAGGAGCTAGAAAGCCGGGCGACTGGGGTGGATTAGTAGTTTGCGGAAAGGCAAAGAACAATAAAGGAGAGATGATAATTGAAGGGGGCCCTCGCTCTAAGCACGGCGGAAGTAATGATGAGGATAACTCAGGAGTAATCTCCTATGTACGAATTGAGTTTGCAGGATATCCCTTTAAGGCCGACCAGGAGATTAATGGTCTTACAATGGGCTCTGTAGGTAGTGGAACAAAGGTAGATCACGTTCAGGTATCATACTCCAATGACGATGCTTTTGAGTGGTTTGGCGGAACGGTAAGCTCAAAGTATCTTGTAGCCCTTAATAACTGGGATGATAGCTTCGACACAGATGCGGGATTCACCGGAAAGATCCAGTTTGGCTTGGTCGTTACCAATCCTAAGATTGCAGATATTTCTAGATCCAACGGATTTGAATCTGACAATAATTCAGATGCTCCGAATCAGCAACCAATAACAGCCCCTGTATTCTCAAACATAACCATTATTGGACCAATCGGTCAAGACCCTGCATATGTGAATACATCTGCCTATATTGACGGAGGAGTTTATAACCCGAATAACGGATCAAAGCTTGGTCAGCATCAGGCTGCAATACAGATAAGAAGAGGGTCCAACCTTAACCTCTTTAACTCAGTTGCAACCGGATTTCCTGTAGGTTTAGCAATAAACAACGATAAGGGCTCTCAAACTCAACAGGCTGCAACTGCAGGAAGCCTCAAAGTACAAAATGTCTATTTTGCCGGAATGACTATACTCGGTACAGATAAAGACGGCTCATACAAAGATGCTCTTTCAACTGATGCATCTGCAATTAATGAGGCAATTGAGTCATTCTCATCTACTTTTTTCAAACAGGCTGCCAATAATAATATAAACAACTCTTCTATTGCCTCTCTGTTGCTGAAGCTGCCGGCTAACCCTTCTGTAAACGGAAACTGGCTTCCAATGAGCTCAAGTCCGCTGCTCAATAAGAGTAATCTTTTTACCGACCCGAAGCTCTCAGTTGCTTTCTTTGACAAGGTTAATTTTATCGGTGCATTCCGTAGCGATGCCGCCGCAGACAACTGGACTCTTAAGTGGACAAATTTCGACCCGCAAAATACTGCATATTAAATTTTTTTTTGATTCTAAATAAAACTTAATCAACGCACTATCCGGTGGAAAATAATATTCTCCGGATAGTGTTTTATTAAATAAGTTTATTATATTTGTGAGGATAAAAAAATCGTAATGGTCTTCGCCTCAATCCTGAAAGATTTAAAATCGCTGATGTCAGTTTCGTCTATAGACGAGATTGACATCAACTCTTCCCATAAGTCCAATATCTATGCAGGAGTTTTGGGAACCATTATTTTAACTCTCTTTCTGGCTCTTTTTATCTATTACGATCCAAACTACTACAGATTCCCAATTTTCTTTATTCTGGCTCTCTTCCCTTTTTTGTGGAGCTGTCTCTTTTTTAGTGATAAAAAGCACCACTTTAGATGTGCTATCACAATGTATCTGGTCTTTACAACGTTCCTTGCCGTAATGTCAATGGTTTTTTTCGGTAAAGAGCTGGGGATTCATAACTACCATCTGGTGCTTGCACTACTTCCTCTAATCTCTTTTAAACGGGAGAGGTGGATCACAATTGCCCTTATACTTCTGCTAAACTTTGGTTTGTACCTATTTATTCAACTCGTGTGGATACCATCCTCTCCACTTCTGGTTTTTCCCAAGAGTCTCGAGAAAATTAACTTTCTCACCTCTATGATTCTTTTTGGAATGACATTCTCCATCTTAATCTTAGACAGGCAGATAATTGCACAGAAACACTTCATGCTAAGGCAACTGGCTCAAGAGCTCAGCGTTAAGAACTCAGAGCTGGAGCACGCCGTAGCAACCAAAGATAAATTTATTTCACTAATAGCCCACGACCTGAAGGGACCTGTGGGTAACCTTTCAAATTTTCTGGAGCTGCTTTCAGATAAACTAACAACCCTAACCAAGGACGAGTTGTACGACTCACTTTATGTGTTGAAGACCTCCTCAAGAAACACTTACGATCTTCTTGAGAATTTGCTCAACTGGTCAAGGATTCAAACAGGAGACATAAGTTTTAGCCCTGCTAAGGGAGATCTCTGTACAATTGTTTCCAATAACATTGAACTTTTCAAGCCAATTTCATTCAGGAAGGGTATAACTCTGGAGTATAATCCCAATGGCCCGAATCTTGTAAATTATGATACCAATATGATAAACACTGTTGTGAGAAACCTTCTCAACAATGCTGTAAAGTATACAAATTCAGGCGGTAAAATTGTTGTAACCTGCAATAATTACAATAATAAAGCTGAGATATACATTGAAGACACCGGTGTCGGTATGGACAGAGAGACCCTCGAAAATCTCTTCCGGCTTGATATTAAACGCTACCCATCTACCGGAACTGCCGGTGAGAGTGGTACAGGTCTGGGTCTGATAATGTGTAACGAATTTATTCACAGGCATGGTGGGGTAATTACTGCCGAAAGTACTAAGGGAAAGGGTAGCAAATTTACCATCTCTCTCCCTATGAACAGCTAACGTTTAGTAAGCCCCAACTCTTTAGCTTTTAGCTCCATTAACGCTTCTGCTTCATCTTTATCATTTCCAATAACTCCATCCAGAATTGCATTCTTAATGTACTCCTTGATTATCCCAATCTCCTTACCCGGGCTAATGTCGTAAATCTCCATTATTCGCTCTCCGGTAACAGGATTGTGGAATTGTCTCACTGCATCCTTCGCCTCAACCTCAATAAGTTTCTCTCTCACTAGCGAGAAGTTGCCTTTGTGTTTTTTTACTGTATTCTCATTTTTAGATGTAATATCGGCTTCACACAGCAACATAAGATCGTCAATATCCTCACCGGCGTCAAAAAGAAGCCTTCTCACTGCAGAGTCACTCACCTCCTCCTGAACCAGTGAGATTGGCCTGAGATGAAGCTGAACCATCTTTTGTACATACTTCATCTTCTCATTCATTGGCATTTTGAGCTGATTGAAAATTTTCGGTATCATCTTAGCTCCTACAAAGTCGTGGCCGTGAAATGTCCAGCCGATAGTGGGTTCAAAGAATTTGGTTGCCGGTTTTGCAATGTCGTGCAGCAGAGCTGCCCATAGTAGCCAAAGATTATCACTCTTTTTGGCAAGGTTGTCCACAACCTGAAGAGTGTGTGAAAAGTTATCTTTGTGTCCTTTACCTTCAATGTTCTCTACACCCTTGAGCAATAAAAGCTGTGGCAAAATCAGCTCCAATAATCCGGTAGATTCAAGCAGCCGGAATCCCACAGAGGGGAGAGGAGAAAGCAGTATTTTGTTGATCTCTTCGTTTATCCTCTCCTGTGAGAGAATCTTGATTCTCTCCCGGTTTCTCTTTATGGACTCAAGTGATTCCGGATCTATGGAAAAGGATAGCTGAGATGCAAATCTTATTGCCCTGAGAATTCTTAAAGGGTCGTCACTGTATGTTGTGTCGGGTTCAAGAGGGGTTCTTATTAAGCCACTCTCTAAGTCTTTTACTCCGTTGAAAGGGTCGGAGAGCGCTCCAAAATCCTCCTCTTGCAGGCTCAATGCAAGTGCGTTTATGGTAAAATCTCTTCTGAGCTGATCATCTTCAAGCGATCCATCCTCAACGATTGGCTTCCTGGAGTTGCTCCGGTAAGACTCTTTGCGTGCACCCACAAATTCAATCTCCAGGTCGTGCCATTTTAACATTGCCGTTCCAAAGTTTTTGAAAACAGAGACTGTGGTTCCAAGTGTGAGAGCTACCCTCTCTGCGAGTTCGATACCACTGCCCTCAACTACAATGTCAATATCCTTGCTTTTCCTTTTAAGTAAAGAGTCTCTTACATACCCTCCGATAACGAAAGCTCTTACACCAGATGACTCTGCCTCTTTGGAGATAATCTTGAATATCTTATTTTTAAGAAAGTTCATTGTAGTTTGGTATCTCTGTTATAAATGTATATTTACCATCTTCGGGATCTATTTTTCCCATAAATGTATCCCGTCCGTTTGTAACCAACAGAAACTTCACTTTAAGTGCCGAATTGTATCTTACAATTTGCTCAAAGCTCTCCCGAGTAATCTTAACATCAGGAGCTTTGCACTCTGCAATCATTATAGGGTTTGTCTCCCTGTCGAAGATTACAAGATCTCCCCTGTATTTTAACCTGTTTATTACCAGGGAGTATTCGCAGCTCATAAGATGCAGAGGATAGCCCAAGTTTGAAGAGAGCTCTAGTATAAGCTGTTGTCGAACACTCTCCTCCGGAGTGAGTGCAACTCTCTTTTTTCTAACAGGGTCAAATATGCTCTCTCTCATCCGGTCGTTAATTACCTCGCAAAGATATAAAATTTGCTCTGTTTACCCTTTTTGCATAAATTAGCCGACAGATATTATGGGAAAAAAAGAGATAGAAAGTAGTATAAAAAATTTCCGGGAGATTCTCTCAGGAATTAAGGAGGGCTCCTTTAAGCCCTTTTATCTGCTTATGGGCGAGGAGCCCTATTACTCGGATGTTATTATTGATGAGATTGCCACAAACGCACTAAATGAAGATGAGAGAGGGTTTAATCAGTTGATTCTTTATGGTTCAGATGTAACGGCAACTCAGGTAGTGGAGTCGGCACGTCGTTACCCTATGCTTGCTTCCAGGCAGGTTGTTATTGTTAAAGAGGCGCAACTGATGGATCGTATGGACGATCTTGAATTCTACTTCCGCCAACCTATGCCCACAACTCTGCTGGTTGTCTCGCTCACGGGAAAGAGCATTGATAAACGCACCACTCTCTATAAAAGTGCTCTCTTAAACGGAGTTGTTTTTGAGTCATTTACACTTTATGAAGATATGATCTTCTCCTGGATCGAGAGTTATATAAAGTCCAAAGAGTACACAATATCTCCCGAGGCGGCAATGCTTATGGGAGAGTATTGCGGTACTGAACTCAGAAAAATGGTTCTTGAACTGGACAAACTCCTTACAAACTTGCCTGATAGTAGAAAAAAGATTGAGACAATAGATGTAGAAGAGAACATTGGAATAAGCAGAGAGTACAATGTCTTTGAGCTCACAAAGGCAATCTCGTTTAAGGATAGTGTAAAAATATTCAAGATTGTAAAGCACTTTGGCGCATCTCCAAGGCAGTTTCCTCTGGTTGTTACAACATCTGCTCTTTTTATGCACTTTTCAAGAGTATTGAAATATCACGCACTTCACTCCAACGGAGCGAAACCTTCAAGGGGAGAGATCGCTTCATACATCGGTGTAAACCCATATTTTATGCCGGAATATGACCACGCAGCCAGAAACTACCCGCTTATCAAGTGTATGGAGGCAATCTCGTTAATAAGAAGATATGACTCAAAAGGAAAGAGTTCACAAAGAGGTGAGGCAGAGGATGGAGATATTCTTCTGGAGCTTGTTTATAAAATCAGTCACTGATTTTCAACAACCGCAAATCTACTATAAACCACTAATCTACAATAACCCGCTCAACACGTTGAGAAATTGAGGTGAAGATCTCATAAGTTATTGTCTTAAGAGCATTTGCAAGTTCACGGGGATGAGGGGAATCTCCGAAAATTGTGACCTCATCACCCGGCACTACATCAATACCGGTTACATCAATCATAAAGGAGTCCATACAGATATTTCCGATTGTAGGGGCAAGCTTCCCGTTAATCATAAACTTAATGGAGCCTCTTGATAGGTGTCTGTCAATACCATCTGCATAACCTACAGGGATTGTGGCTATTCTCTTTCCTTCGCTGCCAACCACCCCGTGTCTGCCGTAACCAACAGTGCCTCCTTTTATCTCTTTCACCTGAATAACAGGAGCAACAAATGATGCAGCAGGTTTTAATTTGGTGTCATCTACATAGCTGGTACCATAAATCCCTATTCCGAGCCTTACCATATTCATCTGGGCATAGGCGAAGCGCTCAATCCCGGACGAATTAAGAATATGTCTCATAGGCATATATGAAAGTGAAGCTGTCATCTCATTTGCCATAGTGCAGAATGTCTCAATCTGCTCTCTGGTAAAGCTGTCGTGTTTAGCTTCATCTGCAGCTGCAAGATGTGAGAAAAATGATTTGATCTTAAGGGATGGGTTCTCTTTTATAATCTGCTTGAGCTCATTTAGCATTGTAATGTCAAATCCCACCCTCTGCATTCCTGTATCAAATTTGATATGCACAGGGTAGTGGGAAATTGAGGCCCTCTTTAATGCTGCAGCCATATCTGAAGCAGATTGAGGAGATATGATGCTTGGTTCAAGGTGGTATTTAATGAGTTCGTCAAAATTATCAACTCCGGGAGTAAGTACCATAATCGGTAGTTTAATACCGGCTTTTTTTAGCTTTATGCCTTCACACGGGAAGGCCACGCCTAAGTAATCTGCACCAAATTCCTGAGATAATTTTGCAATTTCAACATCTCCTAAACCATATCCATTTGCCTTAACTAAGACTAGCAATTTTGTTGATGATGAGAGTTTTGAGCGAAAAAAATTGAAATTATGAAGTAAGTTCTTTTTGCTGATTCTCAGTTGAGCGTGTCTCATTATTTTGTAATTTTGGTGTAAAGTTAAGAATTGTTTAAAAAATAACTTTCCATATTGAAAAACTTTTATACATTTGCCGCCATAAAATCGGACCTAAAAAAATCAAATAATATTATGAAAATTAAATCACTAATTGCAGTATTTGCTATTGTTGCCGCAATTGCATCGTGTGGCACCAAAGAGCGTTCACTATCTGAAAAACTTTCGGGAGTATGGAGCGGCTCAAATACTATTGAAATCACAATGACTGACTCAGTTGGGAGTGTTGTTATTCAGCAGCTCTCTGCACCAATTGAGATAGAATATCTTGCAGACTCCACTTTTACCGCTGTTATCTCGATTAACGATACTATCCAGATTAAGATGGGAGGTATTGCAAACGTTACAGACTCTCTTGTAACGCTGAGCGGATCTATGGCTGCTAAAACTATTCTGGATATCGTGGGTGAGATGAAAATTAATGCAGATGAGTCACTTGCCTTTTCGTACACAGGAACTTCTCCTGAGGTAAATGTTATCCATAAAGGTACTGTAACAGCAGTCCGCAAGGTTAAATAGTTACAGATTCTGCTCGGTAAGAGCATTAAAACAGTGGCGACAGATTGGTTCGTAGCTCTCTTTTTCACCGAGTACAACCAGTTTGTCGCTTTTTGTTAAACGGTGTGAGTGATGGGCTAGATTTCCACACCTTACACAAATGGCGTGAACTTTTGTAACATATTCAGAGACAGCCATTAAATTGGGCATTGGACCAAATGGCTTACCCAGATAGTCCATATCAAGCCCGGCCACAATTACCCGAACACCATCTGCAGCCAATCTCTGGCAAACTTCTACAATCCCCTGGTCAAAAAACTGTGCCTCATCTACACCAATGACATCTACATCTACAGCGTACAGAAGGATACTGGAGGACGACTCCACCGGAGTAGAGCGAATCTTATTTGAGTCGTGCGATACTACATCTGCAAGGGAGTATCTTACATCAAGCATTGGCTTGAAAATCTCTACCCTCTGATTGGCAAAGGTTGCTCTTTTTAGCCTCCTTATAAGCTCCTCTGTTTTCCCGGAAAACATAGAGCCGCAGATGACCTCAATCCATCCTGCTTTTTTTGCGCTTTCAAGAAACATTTTAATTACTTTTGTATATGATGCAAAGATAAAAAAGTTGAGATGCTAAACGCTAATAAAATTTCAGAAATTAAAATCATTATCGAGGGATTACTAAAAGATATTGAATCTTTGAGTGAAGTTCAGATGGTATCACATATTAAGTGGGAGGAGGTGATGTTGAGCATCTCTATGGTTACCCAAAAACTGACAACCTTAAGGGTAGAGCAGGAGAGAAATTATCTCAGGGAGTTAAAGGAGCAGGCACAAAAAGCTGTTACTTCCAGAGACGAAGAGATAAGAGTGCTAACCCAGAGTATTGCAGAGCTTAAAAGATCTCTTTCAGATGTGAATCTTAATCTTTCAAAGTCCATAATTCCAAATCTCTTCACCTCAAAAGAGGTGACAAGCGTTACACTTAAGGATGCAGATCTGCAAGGCGAAGAGGAGCCGCTCTTCACAAAAGAGAGCTCCAATGAGCAGCCAGGCACACAATCTGTTATCGAAGAGAATGATGAGGAGATAGAGTTTGAATTTCTTTCAGATACCAGGCCGATAATAGATGTTGCATTGGGAACTACTCCGGAGTGGATGAAGGATAATCCGGGCCCCAAGGTGAATAATCTGCATATGGCAATAACACTTAACGATAAGCTCTTTTTTATAAAGGAGCTCTTTATGGGTGACGAAGAACAATTTCGCCTGAGTATTCAAAGGCTAAACGAAATGTCCTCTCTGGATGATGCTCTGGAGTATACCAGAAGCGCCTTTACAGAGTGGGATGAACAGAGTGCTGCAGTATACAGATTCTATATGATATTAAGAAGAAGATACGATG
>JAUYTH010000131.1 GCA_030695165.1 Bacteroidales bacterium | reverse complement strand
CAGCCAGTGAAGTTAAGGTGGGAGACACCATAACACACAGAGAGAGACCTTGCAGTGACTCAATTGCCGGTTTTGAAGAGGTTAAGCCGATGGTATTTGCCGGGGTCTATCCGGTTGAGGCAGATGAGTATGAAGATCTGCGCAATTCGCTGGAGAAACTTCAGCTGAACGACGCTTCTCTGGTTTTTGAACCTGAGTCTTCCCTTGCGCTCGGTTTTGGATTCCGTTGCGGATTCCTTGGACTGTTGCATATGGAGATTGTTCAGGAGCGTCTCTACAGGGAGTTTGATATGGACGTGATTACTACAGTTCCCAACGTATCATATAAGGTATACACCACACAAAAAGATATTCTGGATGTACACAACCCTTCGGGCTTGCCTGCACCAACCCTCATAGACTATATCGAGGAGCCCTATATTCGCGCGCAGATAATCTCCAGAGCAGATTTCTTTGGGGTGATTATGAAACTCTGCCTCGATAAGCGGGGAACCCTCATCAGCCAGAACTTCCTTACCCGCGAAAGGGTAGAACTGAACTTTGATATGCCTCTTGCAGAGATTGTATTTGACTTTTACGACAAATTAAAATCGGTGTCGCGAGGTTACGCCTCTTTCGACTACCACGTTATCGGCTATAAAGAGGCAGTCCTTGTAAAACTGGACATACTCCTCAACGCAGAGCCGGTTGACGCTCTCTCCTGCCTTATCCACCGCGACCACGCCTACGATTTTGGGCGCAAAATGTGCGAAAAACTAAAAGAGCTTATCCCACGCCAGCAATTTGACATAGCAATTCAGGCCGCCATCGGCGCCAAGATAATTGCCCGCGAAACCGTCAAGGCCGTTCGTAAAGATGTAACTGCAAAATGCTACGGAGGAGATATCTCCCGTAAACGCAAACTTCTGGAGAAACAGAAGAAGGGCAAAAAACGTATGCGCCAGGTAGGCAATGTAGAGGTACCTCAAAGTGCCTTTATGGCCGTCCTTAAGCTGGACTAGGCAATCGTTTGCCAAGACTCACACAGCAGGAACACATCCCTTGCACGTTACGGGCTTATAAAAACCCTTCGCACATCGGGCACGTCCATCCTCATCCGCTCACAAGTTCGCTCCTTCCGGCTGAGTGTGCCCTATTGCTGCGAAGGTTTTTATTATACAGCCCGTGGAGAGAATTGTGTTCCTGCTGTGACTTCAACTCTGGCAAAGCCGCCGGAGATCTTCAAAAAAAATTTGGTCTGCTGCGCAGGTGTGTTTACCGCTACGCGGATTTGTCCTAACAGTATTTTGTGTAAATAGCTGGTTATGGATAGTATAAAGATCCCAATTAGGCAAAATCCCAAAATCGATTTTCCAACTACCTTATAATTAGATTGTATCATAGAATACTGTTAGGACTTCGTGTGAATGTGGGGAACTTTAGGAGGTGTGAAACTTGCGCTTAATGAGCTTTTCCAGGCAGAAGTGGCTGTTGTATAAATAAGAAGAGGCTGCCTTTTTTTGGCAGCCTCTCTTTTTTGATGAGGAACTTAATCCCTAAAGGGTAATTACTCCCTGAATTTTGCAAACTCTATATCGTTTTGTGAACGAGCTTTAAGAGCCTCGTCTTTGTAAACAATCTCAAGATATTTTGCAACATCTGTCATCTTACCTTGGCGAGCAGCAATGATAGCTCTAAAGTAATTTGAGTGAGGACATTTGCAGGTAATTGCTGCAGATGCTTTCTCAAGTTGGTTTGTAAGGATGTATGCAAGACCTTCGTTCTCGTTTTTGGTACCGGCAAGCTTAGCTACTGCATCGGTGTATTTACCATTAAGGATATCAATAATTGCCAGATTTGTTTTTGCCTCTTTAAGAGAAGACTTGTTAAACATATCTGTAGCGGTCTTATAGTCCTTCTCGCGAAGAGCAATAACACCTGCATTATTGTAGTAGAATGGAGATGTTTTGTTGGTAACCTTAGCGTGAGCAACTTTTGCCTCTGCAAGTTTGCCTGCATTCAAGGCAGTAGCTGTAAGGTTGTTGTAGCCGCGGTCACAGTTGAATTTGTCACCGGCTTTCTTGTAAAGCATTGCTTTTGTGTCGTACTCTTTAACCAGAGCAGCAGTATAAAGAAGCGCCTCAAGATCCATAATCTCTACATTTGTTGCAGCAAGTTGTTTAAGCTCCTCATCGTTGTAGTTTGTGTAGTCTATGTTTGCGATAACTCTTGCTCTTCTAAGTTCCGGAAGAATTTTATCTGCAAGTGTCTTAAACACTTTAGACATATTCTTGATCTCACGCTCGCGAACCATAGGGTCGCTGTACATTGAGAGCACACGAAGGATAAGCTCTTTATCCTGAATTGTAGAGGCAGCTACCAACTCCTGGAAACCATCCCAGTCCTCTGCGATTGTTTCAACATTAACAGGAGCGCCTACAGGAAGCTTTTTAGTGATTTTATCAAAAGCACTTTTTGCTGTCTCACCTCTTTTGTCTGAGAGTTTGGCGTTTAGAGTTGTCGGGCCGTCCGGAGATGCATATGCAACGATATTTGTACTCTTTACACTCCTGCGCTCATCCTTCTCAATATTTGCAAGGAATTGTTCAAACTCTTTAATCTCTGCTTTTGTAAGCTCTTTCGGGCGAACAACGTGGCTGTTGATAGTGTAGAGAATTTGAGTCTCTTTTTTCTCGGTGAGAATTTTCTTGTAGTTATTTGAGGTAATTGCTGTTTCACCATCTGCGTGAACAAGCTTGTAGGTAGTGTTTGCACCGTCTGCAAGTTTGTAAGGAGCAGGGAATTCATACCTCTTCTCTTTGTTCCAAACAGCAACTCTTAGTTCAAGATGCGATTTCTCCATTCCCGGCTTGTAAGCAAATTTAACAGTATTACTTACTTTACCACCCATCGCAAAAATTGACTGAAAGTTATCTGTAACCTTCTCTCCCTGTAGTTTTTGAACAGGAGCAGCAACCTCGCCACCCATATAAACCAGTACAGGAACTACCTCAAGAATTGCTCTTGCGTGGAAATATTTATCCGGAAAACTCATTGTGTAAGTTGCTGTAATTTCGTCAGCAATCACCTCAAGAATTTTGGGGTTGTTCTCAACAGTTACCAGCTGAGCATTTTTCGCCATCTTCGACGGGTTGCTGCAGGACATCACAGATATTCCAAGGATAGCAACCGCTAAAATTTTAAACAGGTTTTTTTTCATTCTAAGGTATATTTAGTTATTTAATCTTATTCTATTTCGTTGAAAACCGTAACTGCAAATATATATAAAAAAAGTTATCAACACTATTTAAATAACCCCTTTTAGCTTTAAAAGTTCAATGTCTCCCGGGGTGTCAATTGAGTGTGATTCAAAAGATGTTTCGGCCACCACTATGCGTATTCCGTTCTCCAGCCACCGGAGTTGCTCCAGGTGCTCTGCACTCTCCAGAGGAGTTGGCTCAAGGTTTGCAATTTTTATTAAAACCTCACGCCTATATCCATATAGACCTATGTGGCGAAAGAATGGATAGTCGCTTGCCCAACTCTCTCTTTCTCTATCTCTTACAAAAGGAATCGGAGAGCGGCTAAAGTAGAGCGCAGCCCCATCCTTGCCAAAAACCACCTTAGGAGTGTTGGGATTGAAGATATCCTCTCCAGGTAAAAATCGTTTTGCAAGGGTAGCAACTTGAGTCTGTGGGCTCTGTCCAGATTTGCCGGGATCAAAACAAGAGATAAGCTCCCTTATTTGTGTTGGTTCAATAAAGGGTTCATCTCCCTGGACATTAATTATACACTCGCACTTCTCTCCATAGAGGGTTTCAATCTTGTACATAGCCTCCAGGACTCTGCTGGTACCGTTCGGGTGCTCTGTTGAGGTGAGAACAGCTCTCCCCCCGAAATTTTCGACAGCATCCAGAATCCTCTGGTCGTCAGTTGCAACATATACATCATTAAAGACCTTACTGCACTGCTCATACACCCGTTTAATCATCAACTTGCCCCCAATATCGGCAAGAGGTTTTCCCGGAAACCTGGTAGATCCGTATCTTGCAGGGATAATTGCCAGAAATTTCATTTTTACCCTTTTAAAATTTCCCAAAGGTATAAATTTTATCTATTTTTGTGTGTTATGGATTTACGTTCAATTAAACTTAGATTTGATATTATTGGCGATAATCAGGCACTTAACAGAGCGCTTGAAGTTGCCGTACAGGTTGCTGGCACAGACCTCTCTGTACTGGTTACAGGAGAGAGTGGAGTTGGGAAAGAGGTTATCCCTCAGATAATTCACATAAATAGTCCAAGAAAGCACAACCAATATATAGCCGTAAACTGTGGTGCCATTCCGGAGGGGACAATTGACTCGGAGCTATTCGGTCACGAAAAGGGCTCTTTCACCGGCGCTTTCGAAACCCGCAAAGGCTATTTTGAGGTTGCCGACGGAGGTACCCTTTTTCTGGATGAGGTTGCAGAGCTACCCCTATCTACACAGGTGAGACTTTTAAGGGTCATCCAATCCGGGGAGTTTATAAAGGTAGGCTCATCCAAGGTGCAGAAGACAGATGTCAGAGTTATTGCTGCAACAAATGTTAACCTGGTAAGAGCAATTGAGATGGGAAAGTTTCGGGAAGATCTCTTCTACCGTCTCAACACTGTTCCTATCTCGGTTCCCTCCCTAAGGGAGAGAAGGGAGGATATACACCTTCTGTTCAAAAAATTCTCACTCGATTTTGCAGATAAATATAAAATGCCGGCCATAAAACTTACTCCGGATGCCGTTTCGATGGTGGAGAGCTACAGATGGCCAGGCAATGTAAGGCAACTAAAAAGTATTGCAGAGCAGATATCTGTCATAGAGCATAATCGTATAATCGGTGCAGATCTTTTAAAGAAGTATCTGCCGGTGGAAGCTCCTAACCAGCTGCCTATGAGGACAGAGGGACACACAAGTGACTATCTTACAGACAGAGACATTATCTTTAAAATTCTCTATCAGTTACGGCAAGAGGTGGAGGAGCTCAAAGGGCGTGTTGTTGCCGTAAATGAGAGCGTTGCTCCAACATCCAGAATATCATCAAACAAAGAGCTCTCCAATAGCATTGAGGAGACCGCGGTGGTAGATTATGACGAAGATCCTTTTGAGGACAGGGCAGATGAAGATGGATTGAACCCGGGAGCAGAGTACTCCCGCTTAAAAGACACTCTCTCAATACACGATGTTAGTGCAGATCTTATCAAAAAGGCACTTGAGAGAAACAGAGGGAAGCGCAAGCTGGCAGCACAAGAGCTTGGAATATCTGAGAGGACTCTCTACAGAAAAATTAAGGAGCTAAATTTAGACCTATGAAAAAAGTATCAATAATTATATTTTGTTTAACTCTGCTATCATCTTGCGGAATTTACTCCTTTTCGGGGACATCAATCGCACCGGATGTTACCACCATTACCATCTACGCTTTCGAAAATAGGGCTATGAGAGTTAACCCTGCTCTGAGTAACACTCTCACTGAAAATCTTAAGGAGAAGTTCAGGAGGCTCACCAAACTAAAACTGCTCAACGAAGATGGTGACCTGATAATTGACGGCCAGATAACAGGCTATGAAACAGCATCAATTGCAGTAACGGCTCAGGAGGTTGCCGCTCAAAACAGATTAACAATAACAATTAAGATTACCTTTACAAATGTAAAGTACCCGAAAGAGAACTTCGATCGTAGTTTTGTCGCTTTTGAAGACTACCCCTCTACCAGCTCATTGGATGCCGTAGAGGCTCGTTTGGTTGAGAGTATAGTTGAGAAGCTAACCGAGGAGATTTTCAACGCAACAGTAGCAAATTGGTAATTATGTCAGATAATAACATATCGTTAATTGAACAGTATCTTGGTAAGTACCCTTGGTTTTCCGAAGGGTATCTGGATCTGTACAAGGCAATGTGCTCTCTGGAGGGCGATGTGGGTCTTACATATCTGAATAAAGCGGCTTCCCACGTATGGTCAAGATCAAAATTATATGAGATATATAAAGAGTCTCTCATTGAGCAGGCAGTAGTAGCAGAGATACCTGCAGAGGTTGCAGAGGCGCCTGCGGTTGTTGTTGAGATCCCGGCGGTAGTTGAAGAGACTCCGGTGCAAGTAGTGGAGATACCCGCAGTCGGAATTGATAGCCCGGCAGTTGTTGTTGAAACTCCGGTGCAAGTAGTGGAGACACCCGCAGTCGTAATTGATAGCCCGGCAGTTGTTGTTGAGACTCCGGTGCAAGTAGCAGAGATTCCACAAGTTGTTGAAGAGATCCCGGCGATAGTTGAAGAGACACACCCGGCAATAGTGATTGAGGCACCTGTGGTTGTTGAAGAGATTCCTGAGGTTGTAGTTGAAGCAGAAGTGCCTGCAGTTGTAGTTGAAACCCCTGTCGCAGAGGAGAGAGTTGAGCCGGTGTCAGAAAAACCTGCAGAGCCGAAATTGGAGAGGGTAGCTGTGAAGATTGAGGAGAGGGCCGCCAAACCGGCAAATGCACCTACATACAGAGAGTATGAACTAATTCAGCTGGACGAAGAGGAAGATTTGGGTAGAGATATAGTCTTTGAGGACAACTCATTTGTAATCACAGAGAACAAACCTAAATTTGTTCTGGCAGGTGGAGATTACTTTACCAAAAAAGATTTTGAGATGATTGAGCTGGACCTTACTCAGCCACTGGATCACTTTATTGCAGAGAAGCCCACACTACTCAGGTCTGCCATAATTGGAAAGGGATCTAAGCCGGTTGTCATTAATGACACAGAGTCGGCAGAGTCTTTGGACGACGAGGCGTTTTACACAGAGACTTTAGCCTCAATCTATATCGAGCAGGGGTTTCATAAAAGGGCTCTGGATGTCTACGCAAAACTTATTTTGCTATTTCCGGAAAAAAGTAGTTACTTTGCGACCCTTGTAAAAGAGATTAAGAATAAATATAACACCTAGATATTATGTATACAGTAATCGCTATTATTATTGTCATTGCCAGCATATTGCTCACAATAGTCGTATTGGTTCAAAACTCAAAAGGCGGCGGACTTGCTGCTAACTTTGCTTCGGGTAACCAGACCTTTGGCGTACGTCAGACAGCAGATTTTCTTGAAAAAGCCACCTGGACACTGGCAATTTCGATTATAGTTCTTTGTGTTCTTGCAACAGCATTCGTATCTACAGGAAATACTAAAAAGAGAAATACAATTCAGGAGAGGATAGAGAACAGTGCACCAGTACAAGGTCAGCCGGAATTCCCTACCACACCGGCACCTGAGACACCGCAAACACCAGGCGGCACACAAAACTAGAAAAATTATTCTCACAGAATATCAGCTCGTTATGAAAATAACGGGCTTTTTTTGTGAAAAAATTAGTACTATGTGATACAAGGTAATAAAATAAATACATATATTTGCAGTACCAAATTCTATGTAATATTAAATAACGAAAAAATGAAAAAAGTAGTGACAGTAGGTATAGGCGGAAGAACCTTTGTAATAGACGAGGATGCCTATCAGAAATTGAATCTTTACCTATCCAGGTTCAAAGAGAGAACCAAGATGGGTTTGCAGTCTTCAGATGTAATGGAAGATCTTGAGTCGCGCATTGCAGAACTCTTTACCGAGTCGCTGGGCACAAAGCTCGAGGTTGTTAATATTACTATGGTAAATAATGTCATTGGTCAGCTTGGGATGCCGGACGGCGAACCTATGGAAGATGACTTTGGATTTAAAGGTGAGCCTCAACCCGGCTTCAACCCAAGCCGCAAACTTTTCCGCGATCCGGACAATAAATCTTTGGGCGGAGTGTGCAGCGGGCTGGCCCACTATCTGAATGTAGATGTTGTTTTAATTAGAGTGCTGTTTGTGATTGCACTCATAATGGGCGGAGCAGGTTTCTGGGCATATATTATTATATGGATTGTAGCTCCAATGGCCTTTACCGCAACCCAGAAATGTGAGATGAGAGGACTTCCGGTTACGGCAGAGAATCTCAAAAGATTTTCCACTTATTATAAATAAAAGAGCGATGAACGAGATTAACACAGATAACATTAAATCGCAAATGCGCAAAGGTGTTCTTGAGTATTGCATACTGAGCATACTTAATAACAACGACGCATACGCCTCATCTCTCATTGCAGAGTTGAAGGATGCGAAGATGATAGTGGTAGAGGGAACCCTCTATCCGCTTTTAACCCGCCAAAAAAACCAGGGGCTTCTAAGCTACAGATGGGAAGAGTCTCAGCAGGGGCCTCCAAGGAAGTACTATACTATAACAGAAAAAGGGAGAGAGCTGCTTGCAGAGATGGACTCTGCCTGGGAGGAGATGGTTGAGACACTTGCATTATTAAGACATAAAAAACAGTAAAATGAAAAAGGTTGTAAAAGTCAGTATCGGAAATCTTGCCTTCTCGGTAGAAGAGGAGGGGTTCCTCCTAATCAAGGGCTACCTGGATGTTCTTCACGATTATTATGATAATAAAGAGAATGGAGACGAGATTATTGAGGGTATAGAGGAGAGAATCGCAGAGCTTTTTGTGGAAAAATGTGGTTCAAACACTGTTGTCTCTACCGATATTATCAAAGAGGTTATTACCATTCTGGGAAGGCCTGAGGTGATTTTTGAGGAGCAAAGCGACCAGAGAAGTACCGGCTCTAAGAGCCATATAAGGTATATCCCTAAAAGGCTGTACAGAAACCCGGACAATAAGGTTCTGGGCGGCGTATGCTCCGGTTTGGCTGCATACTCAAACCTGGATGTAACTCTGGTTAGAATAATCTTTGTAATTCTATTTTTCGGATTTTCTGCAATAGGACTCTTTCACGTAGGTGGCGGCTCCTTTATGGTTATAGCCTACATAGTAATGTGGCTTATTATTCCTGAGGCAAGAACAGTTGAGCAGCGCTGCTCAATGTATGGCGAACCTATGGACCTCTCTAACATTCAAAGCAATATTAAAAGAGAGGCGAAAAGGGCCGGCAGAAACCTAAGGAGAGTTGGCAGAGAGGGAGCATATGCTCTTGAGGGAGTTGCCAAAGTAATAGCCAAAGCAATATCTATAATCCTGATATTTATATCAATAACAGTAATTGCAGTTTTATCGTTCATATTTTTAGGGGTGGAGATATTCAAAGGGGTTTTACCAATTAACCTTATAGATTACGTCTCTCTTGGGATGGAAAATACCATCTACCTAAAGCTCTCCTTTATGGGTATCATATTCCTTCCATTTATTGGTATGCTTTACGGTGGTATTCAACTGCTGTTCGGGTTTAGACCCGGTCGTATCCGT
This sequence comes from Bacteroidales bacterium, assembly GCA_030695165.1. Taxonomy (GTDB): domain Bacteria; phylum Bacteroidota; class Bacteroidia; order Bacteroidales; family UBA932; genus Bact-08. Next base: position 4,866 of record JAUYTH010000131.1, on the reverse strand, counting down.
CCTGGTGTGATTATATTTCTATTGTGGCTAACATCCATTATAAGCTTTGGTTTTTTTGCATCTAAGGCCAGCAGACCATATTGGAATGAAGCCCGCCAGAGTTCCGAGATACCTATTGCCAAAAGACACGACACTATTTATGTAAAATTTGAGCACAGCAAACCGATACCAAACGAAAGAATGGTGATGGATGGTGGTTACTCAGACTACTCACTAATGTGGATGGAGGAGGAAGATCTTGGAGGAGACATAGTTGTTTTCCCAACTTTAAAGTTGATTAAACAGAGTGCAGATGAACCATCGGTAATAAAATACAGAAGCTATGCACACGCATTCAGCAACTCCGAAGCTGTTATCAAGGCACAAAACTCTCTACCTGAGTTGAAGCTGGAAGATTCACTTCTTACAATCAAGCCAAGAGTATACAGTAAGGAGAACAAATGGGACGGAGTCTCACAAAAGGTCTCTTTATATATTCCCGAAGGTGTAGAGGTGATAGTTGTGGAGCCTGTAGAACACGACTTCAAACATATTAAGGGGAGAGAGTGGTTCTATAATGGCAAGGACTTCAACTCTCAACACTGGGAAAGAAATTTCTACTGGAACAAGAAGTGGAGAAGAGACTTTGAGAGAAAATGGGAAAACCGTTTTGAAGAGTAATAAATTAACAGAGGCTATCTTACCGGGTAGCCTCTGTTACTGTTTTATCTTTTACAGTTTTTTAGTTTTACCTTTATCAATACGTGGTTATCTGACTCTTTAAGTTTATCTGCCAGAGCTTTATACTTTTGAGACACATTGTTTTTGTCTGCAAAAGATTTAAACTCGATGGCTGATATAATAGAGATCATATAATTATCGGCACTAACGTATTTTGGCCAGAATGCCGGCCCTCCTTCAAAATCTTCATTAAACCCAAGTTGGTATGGTAAAGGTTGATCTAAAAAGGTGAATTTGCCTGTCTTCTTATTAAAAAAAGAGCACGAATGGTTGTAATTAAATTCTTTACCCATTACATCTAATAAAATGGTTGGTTTTTTTAATAGAGTACCAACGTGCATCTTTAAAAATAGATAATCATCACTTTCAAAAGCATCTAATCTTTGCCATAAATATGGAGAATCTGGATTAAGTGGAGTTTTTGAATTTTTAGCATCATATTTCCCATAGTTTAATATGAAAGCGGTATCAATTGACAAATCTTTGTTTATACTCAATATGTTTTTATTATGACCATTAATTATTCTGATTTTATCCCCATATTTAAATATCCTCGGATCAGTAGAAGGAGGTCGTCGATAGTTAATTTTTTTTACAAACTCCTGCTCTTCTTTAGGGTATTCAATTTTCATTATAATGTTAAATGTTGTATCAGTAACAAATGCTGAATATCTAGAATTTAAAGCAAGATCAGAGGTAATTAGAAGATAATTACCAAAATCTCTGAAAAAAACGAATCTTACAGTATCTCCCATTGAATACTCCGGGAGATTTATCTTTCGTACAAAATCTCCATTATATTTATATTCAATAATTATTCTACTCCCTTGTATATAAATATTTCCGGTAACATGGTCAATGTTATTTTTTAAATATCGTCCGTACTCTTCCGGTCCCCTTCCTTCCTTATGGATTGTATTAATGAATTCTCCTTTTTTATTAAAAACTCTCACACCCTCATTTAGCACAGGAATGTAAATAAGTTCTTGCTCACGAAAAATTCTACCTCCATGTATTATACCTATTAACGACTCTTTGCGAGTTTCAAGAGGGATATATTCTATTGAGTCTGCTATTTCTGAAAGATTAACAGTCCGACTATTGTTAACAGCTCCTGCCACATCAATAAGCCTCAAATCATTTAATTCTTGTTTATTGGTGTTGCAAGCTGTTAGTAAAATTGCAAAAAAATAAATAGCTATTTTCATAATTATTTTGTTAATGATATGTTGTTCTTGTGGAAAAGCTGGCATAAAAAATCACCTCTTGCCGGACTAAATTGACCCCCTTCTGCCGGATGATCTTGACCACCGGCTGCCGGTCCAAATTGACCACCCCAAAAGAACAAAAATTTCCTTGCTGAAGAGCAGACATTTTTTATATGTTGTTTACTCAACAAATATACAAAAATGTCTAATAAATTAATCATTATGAGCAAGGTAAAAAGTATTATCAAGCTATACACCCAAGGTGTAAGTAAAAAATCAATCAGCGAGATAACAGAGATCGTGATGACATAATAAGAAATTTTTACAGATATATTGGTGTATCTAAAATTTAGATATAAATTTATATTGTAATATAATATAGTTGATTCTATGACAGCAACTACGATAAAGACAACTCATTTTTTTATTGCAATAATATTTTATTACGCAATGTATGATATTTGATAGATTGGTTTAATTTCTATATAAACATAAAATTTGAAAAAAATCTTTTTTCTCTTATTATTCTGCCTTCTGTCTGTTGTTATCAATGCTCAGATTATCACTAACTCTACTATTAATCCTGGTCAAAGGGGTATCTGGATTCTAGTTAGAGACTCTACCGGACTTACACGGCTTCCTGGTGCACATGTGATACTGGTATCAGGAAAGGATACTATAAATCTGGTAACTAACGAAAACGGCAGTATAAATTACTACAAAAGGCTGAAAGACAGCATTGAACTTACAGTAAGCTCTCTTGGATTCAATACGATTTCAGAGAAAATTAAAACCGCACCATCAATATATGTATCACTCTCAGAAAAAACATACGGAATCACCGAGGTTGTTATCAAGGGCAATATGGTTGCTATTGTTAGCAGAGGCGATACGACAAGGTACAATGCAGCAGCCTTTAAAACTATGGCGGGAGATAATATGGCGGAACTGTTTAAAAAATTCCCCGGAATGGTGTTTGACGGAAAGAATCTTTCTTTTAAGGGAGCCATAGTTGACAGGATAAATATTGACGATAAAAGGCTATTCAGCAATGACGTGAAATTAGCTTTGGAAAATATACGTGCAGATGATGTGATATCGGTGGATGTATATAAAGAGGCATCAGACTGGGACAAGCTCAATAATATTAAAAACGGTGTCAAAGAGACTGTTGCAAATGTAAAAACCAAAAGTAAACTTAACAGCGTCTTTAACAGAACTGTCTCAATAGCCGGTGGCCAGGAGATTGACAAGAACGATAAGGGGCATTATGAAAAGAAGTACGAGGCAGCCGGGCGAGCTGTTTTCTCTCAAGTTGGAAAGTCTATTTCAGCAAACGCATCATATAAAAATACAGCTTTCAATACCCTATCCAAAGATCTGGAAACAGGCTTCAAATATGCAATAAATAAAATCAACAAATACCAAATTTCGACGGAGAATATTCTGAAAAGCACAAAAAGCCACACAGAGAATTCATCAGAACAGGTCTATTTTCCTACAGGGTTATATTCGTCGAGAACCTATCTTAATAATGATATCGGTAATGCTACAAACACTACATTTACTACCAGTAACAACTTCTCCTATACCTTCAAGACAAAAGATAACATTAATGTATATTTGAAATTAGGCTATACAGGAGACAAAAACGACAACTTCAATAGTATATTTGCCACACTTGATGGTATTCCCACAAATAATTTGAAACTAAGAAGTTATAGTAAGAAAAGCACCATCAATACACAAGGCTCTGTTTCATACAGAAAACAATTCGGAACCCAGGAGTCAAGTGCATTCCTTACAGGAGTGTACCTAAATTGCAAAACAAGTTTCTCATTATCACAGAACGACAACAATGGTTGGAGAGTTGACACAACAGCTTCCAGTACCACAAAACTATATCTGACAGACTCCGGAAACGGTTGGAACCGTAACTATAGAACATCTTTTGAACTCGCAATTCCAATAGTAAAAGGTTTTTCTGTACAGCTCACGGATAATCTGAGTTACCAGGACAGCAAGACAGAACGTACAGCAATAGATATGCTTACGGGTTTGATCGACACAACAAATACGCAGGATTACACTTTTAATTATTTCAAAAATGATTTATCATTATCTTTCAATCTATATGCCTTACAAAAAAAATCCACTGGACATAACAAAACAAGTATCCAGGTCGGTTGGGAGAGACATGAACAATTGCGAAATGAATATTTTCCTATAGATTACTCCATTCCAAGAACGTATAATATTCCGACAGTAGGGTTGATTTCATTTTTCAACATAGGAGGGCAACAAGTGCTTGCGCGACTGGACTTAAAAGGCGAACCTATGTCTATAGAGGAACTAAGAGCTGTGATTGATGACAGGAATCCTACGAGGTTGATGGTCGGGAATCCGGATCTTAAAATGCCGGAAATTCTCAATATAACGCTCGAAGGAGGTATCCCCCTAGATAAAAAAGGGACAATAGTCTATTTATCAATTGATAGCAAAAATATCCAAAACTATGTCACCAATAAAACCGAATATTTCACTAAGGAGACATTTTTGCCGAAGTACAACTATACAGTTGCGAAAGGGGCGACCCTCACCAGCAAAGAAAATGTCTCTGAATCATGGAATATTAACACATCTGTTACTTTATCTATGAGATTGTTGGGGTCAAATATCGGATTAGGTGTAATTTACGGATATGAGAAGACACCCTCTTATTTAGGAGCAGTATTATACAATCTGACTGCAAATAAATATGGATTAGGGTTTAATTTCAATACTGCCTTCTCATCTGTATTCGATGTCAACATTAATTCAACCAGCATGTTTATTCAATCTTTCAACGGATTAAATAGAAACGACGCGTTCACTGAAAACCTTACTATCGAACCGAAAATCCAACTTGGTAAAAGATCTAAACTTATTTTGAATGGAA
>JAUYTH010000104.1 GCA_030695165.1 Bacteroidales bacterium | reverse complement strand
CACACAGAGGGTTAAGTCCAGATTTTCCATTTTCATCCTCTTCTTTGAGTGATGTAGAAAGTGTATTTGCAGCAAATCAATATATATACTCTCCTGCCAGCGGAATGTATCTTGGCTTTAGAGGATTCAATGCTTGTTATGTATCTGATATGACAATAAATTTGTATGACTCAAGACCAGGCGATTTAAGAAGAGCTTATTGGCTTTTTGATAAGAACTCCGGTGGACTACCGTGGGATAGCTCAAACCCCGGAAAATTTATGAAAAAAAATTATGGAGCAAGAATTGGAGTAACCTACCCGGAGTTACTACTTATGGCTGCTGAGTGTCAGGCCCGTGAAAACAAACTGTCAAAGGCCCTAGAGTATTTAGAGCAGGTAAGAGTAAAGAGATACAAGGCAGCAAATTATGTAGCATTAAATTCTACAGATAAGAATACTGTAGTCAAATGGTGTATAGAAGAAAGAATTCGCGAATTTGTAGGGCAAGGTCACCGTTGGTGGGATATGCGCCGTCTTTGGGAAGATGAGGTTGGCTCACAAACAATTGTTAAAACCAGAACCATTGAAGGGCAGAACTACACTTTAACAAAAGAGCGTCTGACCTTTAGATTCCCGGATAAAATTATGCAATTTAATAAAGTCTGGAAGCAAAATGATTAGTATATAACTCTGAGATTTTATCAAACTATTAATTAACTTAATTTTAATTATTTACAAGACAACTTAACAATCATTTTAATAATTCTTGATAAAATCTCAGAATTATAAAACTAAAAAAAAATGAATAAATAAAAAAGCACAAATAAAAAAAACACAAATGAAAAAAACACAAATGAAAAAAACACTATTCTTAGCTCTCATGCTAACTTTTTTATCAGTATTAATGTTTGCCCAGCAAGGTGTTCTCTATGATCCTGAAGGAGTTCTTAAGAAAGCTCAGGCGAAAAGTACCATCGATCCTCAATCGACAAAAATAAGCGGAAAGATTTCTGCTTTAGCAGGTAAGACTATTATGACTGTTTATGGCAGGACTATTGATACAGTTCAGGTTGCTAATGATGGTACTTTTTCAGTAAACATCAAAGTTCAGGAAGATGAGGTATTGATTAGAATAATGGGAGTGCCCGAAGTTCTTGCCGTCATGGCCGGAAAGGGTAAACAGGTTAATTTTACTGTAAATGGTAATGAAGTTGTATTTAACGGGGATAACCCAAATTATAACAGTTATATAGCATCTTTTCACTCAATTAACAGAGTTTGGACAGACAAGAAAATTACCGGATATAGTAACTTTGGCACTTTTAAAGTAGAAGTTGATAAGTACTTTACCACACTAAACGAAAAGCTAAATGCTATTGAGAATAAATCAGCCATAGCGGATTTAAAGAAAGAGTTGGATTCAGCACAAAAGCCTCTTTATTTTAAATATGGCAGTGCAAATAGCAAAATAAACAAAGTAGAAGTATATAATGACAAGGATTTCATAAAATTTGCCAATGAGATAGATGTTAATGATAGGCGAATGCTTGAAGAAGCTTATGGAGTAGAGCCAATTACCTATTTAATAGAACTTCGACTCAAATGGGAGATTGAAAAATATCCCAACACATACAAAGGAGCCAATTCTTCAATAAACTATTATACTGCCATCAGTAATCTGGTTACTGACTCTGATATTGCTAACAAACTATCTACGAAACATTTTAATATGTATCTAACAATATTGATCGATAAAAACTCAGAAGAGACTTTTTCTGCCTTTAGGAAAGTTGCCACAGATCCTAACTCACTTGAAAAGTTAACCAAGAGGTACAACGATCTTAAGGAACTTAGTCCAGGGAAGATGGCTCCAGATTTTGGACTTTTGGATGTTAATGGGAAGAAAATTATGCTATCTGATCTTCGCGGAAAAAATGTATATATAGATATTTGGTCTACATGGTGTGGACCGTGTATTCAAGAGATTCCTTTTGTAGAGAAGCTTCATGAAAAATATAAAAATAGCAAAAATCTTGAGTTTGTTAGTATCTCCGTTGATGATGATATTAAAGCGTGGAAAAATAAACTCGCAGAAGATAAGCCTTCCTGGAAAAATTTTGTTGCTGAAGGTGGCTATAATAGTTCTTTAAATAAAAAATATTTCATCACTGCAATACCTCGCTTTCTTTTGATTGATAAAGATGGCAAAATAATTTCTATTAACGCTTTACGACCATCTTCTCCAGATATTGAAAAATACTTGGAACCATATTTATAAAATAAATTCTCTTGAAACATTTGTAAATGAAAAAGATATTTTTTTCACTTATTATAATCCTCCAATTTGTACAATTAGCGTCAGCAGAGACCAAAATCATGATATCTGCAAAAAACTACAAAAGCGCAAAGATGAATATTGCATGGTTTGGAGCAGATGGCCAATATATTGTACAAGGTATTCCTATAAATGACAGCTCAGGAGAAATCACAATAGATGCTCCTGAAGGAACAAGTCTATCCCTTGTCAATTTGGATTCTCGTAATTCAATTACCATGGGCAATGCTGTAATGCCCGGAATAAGCTTCACGTTTTTTGCCGAAAAAGGAACAATTAAAATTTCTTTTGATGGAGATCATTGGCCTTTATTGACAATAGAAGGTGGCACATTAAGCAAAGATTGCAATAACTATTGGAATGTACTTGCACCAATAGAGAAAGCAAAATTTGAAAATAGAAAGAAATCAATAGGTCTAGATAAAAATTCCCCCAATCCAGAATTAGACAAAGAGAGGGAAATACTGGAAAAAGAGAAAGAGATAATTCAGCACAGCTTCATTGTGAAGAATCCTGGGTCACTGCTTGCTATTGATATTTTATCTGAAAGATTTTTAAAATACTCTTTGGAAGAAGTTGAACAACTTTATAAAAATTTTGGTAACCACGTAAAACAGACGGTTAAAGGGAAAGCTCTTGCAGCAAAAATAATTGAGGCAAAGGCAACATTGCCCGGAATGCCGGCGCCTAAATTCACAAAGAAAGATAAAGAGGGCAAGCAAATATCACTTGATAACTACAAAGGTAAGTATGTCCTGATAGATTTTTGGGGCACTTGGTGTAAACCTTGCCGCGCATCTTTCCCTCACCTTATTATGCTTTACAACAAATACAAATCCTTAGGTTTAGAGTTTATAAATATTGCACAAGAAGGTGGAAAAAATGCAAGAGATAAATGGCTAAAAGCCATTGATGAGGATGGTCTGGTTTGGACACAAATTTTAAATGATGAGGAGATGGATAAATGCGATGTTGTGAAACTTTATAACATCCAGGTATTTCCAACAAAAGTATTGATTGACCCTAAAGGTAACATAGTAGATACCTGGATAGGAGAATCTCCAAAATTTGATGAAAAACTAAAGGAGATATTTGGAAAATAATATTATCCATAAGTATTAATTAAACAATTGAAATTCCCCGACCTCCACTTAGGTCGGGGAATTCTCATAATTTGAGACTCGGATCTTTCGGTTGGATTCTCTCTTTATACTTTCTGGAGATCTCAATTGTTTTGCCTCCTGCGTAAACGCAAGATGAGTCGGTTTTTGTGATGTGGGTTTTATTGACCAGATAGGAGCGGTGGACCCGTATGAATCTTGAATCCAGCACCTCTTCCCAGTGAGAGATATTCATTTTGGTTCTGTAGGATACTCCATCTGCACATCTTACCCATACTTCGTAATCTCTCGACTCAACGAATATTATTGAATCAACCGGTAT
>JAUYTH010000095.1 GCA_030695165.1 Bacteroidales bacterium | reverse complement strand
CGTTCATCCCTACAAATACAATCTGCCGGTACTGAGAAAGGGAATCCAGAAGCAGAGGGTTCTCCGCCACCTCTCTGTAGATCATACCCTGGTAACCACAGGAGCGGGACTGCAGCTCCTCTCTGAATCTAAGGTAGAGAGGGTATAGAACCTCCCAAACCAACTTGAATTTTTGTTTGCTGTCGCTATCTCCCTCCGGAAGGAATCCCTCCCAGAAGCTTTTAACAGCCGATAATTGATCTTCTGAAAGAAAAGAGTAGTCACTCTCAATCTCTTTAAGGTCTTTGATATTTGCAAAGAGTTTTTTTGGATCTGCAAGAAATTTGTCGGTATCGTTAAAGTCACTCAGGATTATCTCGCCCCAGTAGACAAACTCATCGAAACTCTCCTGAGAACCCGATATATCGAGATAGAGGGAGTATAGCATAAACAGAGACTCGGTTGTATCTGCCTCCCTCAATTTGGAGAGGGAGAGAATAAGATCTTTGATGGTAAAAATTGCAGGTGAGAAGAGAGGTTTTTCAACCATCTCACCAAGGTACTTCTGAAAAAAGAGTCCGGACCGCCTGTTAGGGAAGACAAAACATAGTTCGCCAATCTTTTCCCCATCTCTTTCATAGAAACGGCGGGCAACCTCCCTTAGAAATTTCATAGTTATTGTATTAAAGAGGCTCTATAGTCTCACTCTTAAACTTCTGGCCAGCTCTTCAAAACCGGGTTTACCTAAAAGGGCAAACATATTTTTTTTATAATCCTCTACGCCCGGCTGGTCAAAAGGGTTTATACCAAGCATATAGGCACTTATGCCACACGCGAACTCAAAAAAGTAGAAAAGTGCACCAATGTAGTACTCGTTAATTGCAGGAATCTCAATTCTGATATTTGGAACTCCTCCATCTATATGGGCCAACATAGTCCCCAACTCTGCCATCTTATTACACTCATCAATCGACTTTCCGGAGAGAAAATTGAGACCGTCCAGGTTATCGGGGTCGTTTATTATTGACAAGGATCTGTTAGAACTGCCAACTGTTATTACTGTTTCAAAAAGGGTTCTCTCTCCATCCTGTACATACTGTCCCATAGAGTGCAGGTCAGATGTGAAGTTTACCGAGGCCGGGAATATACCCTTACCCTCTTTACCTTCACTCTCACCAAATAGCTGTTTCCACCACTCCGAAAAATATTGAAGTTTAGGGTTAAAATTAACAAGTATCTCTATCTTCTTTCCTTTTGAGTAGAGAAGGTTCCTCACTGCAGCATATTTGAGAGCAGGGTTATCCTCCCCTAAGGTCATACATACCCTCTCCATATCTGCAGCTCCCAAAACCATATTCTCAATATCAAACCCGGCAACCGCAATGGGAAGAAGCCCCACAGGGGTTAAAACCGAGTATCTGCCACCAATATCGTCCGGAATTATGAAAGTTCTGTAGCCCTGTTCATCTGCAAGTTTTTTTAAAGCGCCCCTGGAGCTGTCTGTAACCGCAATGATTCTCCGGGCGGTCTCCTCTTTACCATACTTCTGCTCCAAAAGATTCTTAATTATCCGGAACGCCACAGCCGGCTCGGTTGTGGTTCCGGATTTTGAGATA
>JAUYTH010000075.1 GCA_030695165.1 Bacteroidales bacterium | reverse complement strand
AATCCGGTGGTACATATATAATACCATTGAAGATGAGTAAAAAAGTTTATTTAAAAGCATCCAAGAAAGACTACGGAGATTTTCCTCTTATAGCGTTTATGATAATTAAGAAAGATACAACATTAAAGAAAGAGGAAGAAGAAAGCCTATTTGTTTTTATGGCTAACTCAGAGAGTCAAAAAAAAAATGAAGACTTAGTTGCTATTGATGGTGGAAACAAATCTGATATACAATTTGTTTCAATTTCTAAATTAGATGGATTCTTGCTTTATGCGTTGGTTTTTGTAGATGATTATCTGGAATATTTAATTATGCCATCTAATGTTCCTATTATTGATCCAAATTTTCAGGATGAACCTGATTTTAATGCTTGGCTTGAGACGAATAATCGAAATAATTGGAAATTGAACAATGATATTGGTGTGTACTATAAAGCTTATAAGTCTGTAAAGAGGGATAAGAAATATAAGGATATCGCCAACTGGGGTATTGTAAGACCTGACCTTTGGTAAAATGGTGTAGAGGTATTCTATATAAATGATGATTTAATAAGAATTTTAGAGGGGTAAGTGTAATAACGCCTAACAATCAGTAAATTATGAAAAGAGTTTTATTATTATCTATTCTATCTCTTGTGACTTTATACGGCAGATGTCAGGTAACTATGGAGTCTCTTTTAAAGGAGATGGTCTCGGCAGAGTCTTTGGCAAAGTTTCCTTCTCCTGAGTTTAAGTTACTGCAGTTTAGCAGTTATGACAGGATGAGTATTGCTGCGGGTGAACCGGGGTGGTTTGCCAATTTCGATCTCTCAAATTTCTTAAGAGTGGAGAGAAGAGAGGGTAGAAGGGAGTTTGTCCTCTTTGACCATCAGGGGCCCGGCGCTATTGTAAGATTCTGGATGACTTTTGCAGGAATCCATCCCGGAGAGGGGGTAATGAGGATATATATTGATGGATCACAGATAGCTGCTGTACAAGGCAGCCCTTTTGAACTGATAAGCGGAGGTAAACTTGCACCCGATCCTTTATCTTCTTCTGTATCTAAAAGTTACAGATATGACAGACGAGGGCACAATCTCTATCTGCCAATACCTTACTCTCAAAGCTGTAAGATAACTTATGAGAGTGAGTTTGTAAAGGAGGAGAATGCAGGTTTTGGAGGTGAGAATGTCTATTACAATATCAATTACAGAGAGTATCCTGCCGGAACAGTGGTAGAGAGCTTTTGTGATAAGGTGCTCAAAAAGAACTCGGAGCAGATAAAAAGCGTAGCACAAAAGTTGGCAGGAGCAGTAGAGAGGCAGGTTTTTACGGCGGGTTTGAGCAAAAACAAAGTACTTGAAAGAGGAGAGTGTTATTCAGAATCTCTTACCGGAGAGGGGGCAATCGGACAGATATCTATTAAAGTAGAGAACCCCGGGAGTGAAGATTTCAATTTAAATCAAGCATTAAGATCTGTAGTGCTTGAGATATCGTTTGACGGAGTTAAAAGGGTTTGGAGCCCTGTCGGTGATTTTTTTGGAACCGGATATAAGATCTCTCCCCACAGAACATTTTTTACTCAGGTGAGTGAAGATGGGTCGATGACCTCTCTTTGGGTTATGCCTTTTCGTAAGGGGGCAGATGTTACTATACGCAACCTTGCCGGTTTCCCTGTAAAAATGATACTGGAGATCTCTAAGATTGAGTGGAAGTGGGATGATAGAAGTATGCACTTTGGAGCATCGTGGAGAGAGTACCGCCGCCTTGATGCAGGAGGGGTAAAGAGCAATGCAGATTTGGGA
>JAUYTH010000069.1 GCA_030695165.1 Bacteroidales bacterium | reverse complement strand
CTTCCGGAACGGTTATTCCACTATTCATTAAGCAGATTCAAGAAGGCAAGTCTTTAACTATAACTAACCCGGATATGACCAGATTTATGATGACCTTGGAACAGTCGGTCAATTATGCTCTGTTTGCCCTTGAGAAGGGGGTCAATGGTGATCTTATAATCGAAAGAGCCTCCTCTGTCTCAATCGGAGATATTGCATCTGCAGTTATTGAAAATATCCCCGGCGGTTGCAGTGATAAGTTTATAATAACAGGAGCGCGACCCGGAGAGAAGTTATACGAAGTAATGGCGACCGAACAGGAGATGTCAAGATCTGAAGAACTCAATAATAACTTCTTAAGAGTATCAATGCTTCAACTAGCTAAATCAGAGCAAATAAGCCCATTAAAAGAGTTAAACTCACATACTGCTACCCGAATGGATAGGTATCGCCTCAAAGAGATTATTAATAATATCTCCCGGCAGATGGGTTAATAAGCTAAAGAGTGGCCAATTAAACTAAAGAGTTGATTATTTGTTAAAAGTTATTTATGGAATAAATCCACACCTGCATATGAGTGAACATAATAATTACCATAATAAATTTCACAAAGTTGTTGCAGATATATCCTCCGGGTTTATCAGTGCAAACAGCTCCAATATTGACGAAAAGATTGACGATATGCTCAAGCGTATCATCGACATTTTTGAGTTGGACAGAGCCCACGTGGTCTCACTCACAGAGGATCTCAAATTAATGGTAAATACTCACGAGTATTGTACACCCGGGATAAAATCAATAAAACATCTAATTGATAATCTTAGTCTTGAGTCTGTCCCCTGGTGGAAAAGAAGTCTTTTTGAAGGTGATTATATCCATATCTATAATGTTGATGAGTTACCGGAGGATGCATCTGTGGAGAAGGCAATTTTGAAAGAGATGGAGATCACATCGCTTATGTGTGTACCAATTTACATCGATAAATCTGTAGCAGGGTTTATCGGTCTTAACTCCGTAAACAAAAAATTTCAGTGGGATTTAGATGACATAAATCTCATTCAGATACTGGCTAACACTATTGCTGAGGCAAGGCTTAAAATTGCAGCAGAGAGTGACCTTATTCACCTCTCCAGGATGCAGCAAATTATAATGAATATTGCTCAAACCTACATTAATATTCCACTTAATTTAGTAGATAGCGAAATTATGAAGTCTCTAAAAGAGATGGCGGAGTATGTAGATGCAGACAGATCCTATATATTTCGCTACGATTTCAACTCTAACACCACATCTAATACACACGAATGGTGTGCAGAGGGAATATCTGCAGAGATTGATAACCTGCAGAATGTTCCAACTGAATTTATTCCCGACTGGATAGAGAAACACTCAAAAGGAGAAGATTTTAGCGTTGTAGATGTATCGACTCTGCCGGACCTGGGACCCGGATGTCTAAGAGATATTCTGGAACCTCAGGGGATAAAAAGTATTATTACTGTTCCTATGCTGGACGCACACGAGCTTGTGGGCTTTGTGGGCTTTGACTCTGTATTAAAACACCATACCTACACAAAGAAGGAGAAGTCTCTTCTCAACCTCTTTGCTCAGATGCTGGTAAATGTTAAGAAGAGGGCAGAATCGGAGAAGATGCTCACTTTGGCTAAAGAGCAGGCAGAGGCTGCAAGCAGAGCTAAGTCTGAGTTTCTGGCAAATATGAGCCACGAAATACGTACTCCTCTCAACTCAGTTATTGGGTTTACAGAGCTTCTCAACAGAACGCCTCTGAATATTTCTCAGAAGAGATTTGTAGAGAATGCAAACATCTCTGCCCAGTCACTTCTGGAGATTATCAACGATATTCTCGACTTTTCAAAAATTGAGGCAGGTAAACTGGAGCTTGCTCCAATAAAGACAGATATAGTTGAGATTGTGGAGCAGGTATGTGAAATGGTCAAATATCAGGCAATTCAAAAAGATCTCGAGCTTCTGCTTAATATTCAGCCGGATATCCCACGCTACGGAGTTGTTGATCCCATAAGATTAAAACAGATACTTGTGAACCTTATAAGTAACGCTATAAAATTCACCGAGAGAGGAGAGGTAGAGTTGCGGGTTAAGTTTGAAGAAAAAGGAGACTTTACCGGAAGATTCACTTTCTATATCCGGGATACAGGTATCGGAATATCTCAGGATGAGCAAAAGAGGCTATTTAAAGCATTTACCCAGGCTGACTCATCAACAACCAGAAAGTTCGGAGGTACCGGACTCGGGTTGGTTATCTCCAACCACCTTGCAGAAAAAATGGGAGATAGAATTCATATGAAGAGCACTTTCGGCAAAGGTTCTGAGTTCTTCTTCTCAATTGATAGTCAGATCGATTCAAACGACTATATTGGAGGTACTACTCTGGTTAATATTAAAAAAGTGCTCATTGTAGATGACAACGCAAACAACAGAACTATTCTGGAGCAGACTTTCAAAAGCTGGAATATCGAGTGTATATCCTGTAGCGATGGACTTGAGGCTGTTCGTCTGGTAAAAGTCTCGGATCCTTTCGATTTAATTGTAATCGATTTTAAAATGCCTCTGATAAATGGTATAGATACAATTAGAATGCTCCGCAACGATACTATTGTGGATAAAGATAAGCTACCGGTTATAATTATGTGCAGCTCAGATGACGACTCTCTCATTAATGAAGAGAGCCGTAAGTCGGGAATGATATATAAACTGGTCAAACCTATAAAAATATCTGAACTCTTTGACTATCTGCTCAACCTCTCCAATACTGGGGTTATTAACTCAACCAAGGAATCCAAGGGAGAAGAGACCCTTTCAAAAAAACCTTATATTTCAAACAGTAAAGGTTTTGTAAAATCAAACCCAATTGTTTTGATTGCTGAGGATGTGCAGATGAATATGATTTTAATTAAAACATTGGTTAACAGTTATATTCCCGGTGTGACTATCTTTGAGGCAAGAAATGGTCTTGATGCAATTCAAATGGCTGCAGATGAAAATCCGGACATAATATTGATGGATATTCAGATGCCTGAGAAAGACGGGCTTGAGGCTACTGCCGAGATCCGCAAACAGGAGTCTGGTAAAAAGAGCCGCATCCCGATTATTGCTCTCACTGCAGGTGCATCAAACGAAGATAGAGAGAAGTGTATGGTGGCCGGAATGGATGATTTTCTTACTAAACCTATAGAGCAACCACAACTTCATAAGGTGCTGGACAGATATCTCAAAAACAGATTGAAACCTAAGAAAGATTTAACGGACACAGATTTTCCTACAGATACAACTCACCATTTCAACAAAGAGGAGATGATGAGAAGAGTAGACAACAACTCAGAGATTCTTACAGATCTGCTTAATTCGCTTGAAGAGGAGATGGAGGAGGCTCTTGCAGCTCTGGAACACTCAATTAAGAGCAACAACAGCGATATTTCAAGGAAAGTTACCCATAAAATTAAGGGGGTTGCACTCAATATGAGCTTTACGAAACTCTCCCAGATTATTAAAGAGTTAGAAAACTCAATAGTAAACGATCCCGAAAGCAATAGCAGGCTGTTTGATAACCTTATCAATGAATGGAATACTCTTAAAAAAATCATCTATCAATAACCTGCTGCCGGTATGAATAAATTGATACTTCTCTCTTTGTTTCTGTTTTTTTCCCTATCTCCTGCTCTCGCTCTTCAAAAATCAGAAAACAGGTCAATTACTGTAATTTCATATAATATCCACCACTGCAATCCTCCTGCCCAAAAGGGTGTAATTGATACTGATGCTATAGCAGATGTCATAAAAGAGTCAGGTGCAGATATTGCTCTGCTTCAGGAGGTGGATGTAAAGATGGCTCGTTCAATGGGAGAAGATCAGGCAAAAATTTTATCTCAAAAGAGCGGGCTCAGCTATTATTATTTCTATAAGGCAATTGACTTTTCCGGTGGAGATTATGGAGTTGCAATTCTCTCCAGGTTCCCTTTGTCTGAGTTCAACTCTTATAATCTTGACAACCATATACAATCTGAGCAAAGAGTGTTGGCAACAGCATTGGCAGAGCTTGCAGGCGGAGTTAAGATTTTACTGGCAACTACCCATTTAGATCTCATTAAGGGGAACAGGGTTAAACAGATAGCAGAGATTGACTCCATCTTGAGCAATCCGGTATATCCTTTGGTATTGGGAGGAGATTTTAACGCTAAACCCGAGAGCGAAGAGATGATATTTATGTCAAAGAGGTTTACTGCTTCTACAGATAGCCACTCTGCAACCTTTCCAAATCTCTCTCCCGACAGGGTCATTGACTATATTTTCATAAGAAATTCAGTCGGCGTTAATAGCGCAATATTGAAATTTAGCGGCCATAAGGTCTTAACCGGAATTGATGCTTCGGACCATCTGCCCGTTGTTGCAGATATCGAAATCACCAGAAGATAAAATCCTGATTGTTTGTACCGATAACAATCACCTCCGTTTTTGAGATCTCATCACAAGGAGTAAGAGAGGCCACTTTATCTGTGGCAACATATTGAATCATATAGTCGCTACCATCTTCGCATTTCACAAAACCTTTAACTCTTATTACAGAAACCGGAATAGTACTGCAGAATTTAATTAAGATACCCTTGTCCACTCTCTTAGTTGTTCGGAAAACGTGAGAGTGGATATCCTGCAACCTGGTTGTTAAAGAGGCAGGATTTGAACCGGATGCCTCATCCAAAAACAGGGATGAGCTATGACCTCCGCTTTGGTTGAGAATAATTTGGTCATAATTGAAGATTGAACTCTCCTGTAGATCTGCAAAACTTGCACAGGCAACAGCTGCATTCGGGTTTAGTAACTTAATCCTTTTTATTACCTGCTCAATCTGTAGCGGATCTTCCCTGTCGCACTTGTTTATTATCACACTGTCTGCCACACGCACCTGGTTGTTGATACTCTTTACATAACCGGACATCTTTAGAAAAAGTGACGGGTCCACAACTGTTATAATATGAGAGAGGTAGAAGTGGCTGCTATCGTTAAGCAGCGAACCCACAGATATAGGGTCACTGAGACCGGAAGCCTCAATAAGTATGAGGTCGGGGCTCTTCTCCTCCACCAGCCTCTGGAGCTCTTTCCGGAAGTCAGAATATAAACAGATACAGAATATTGAGCCACTATTCATCTCAACCAACTCAAAATTCCATTTGGACATCTTCAGTTGAGCAGAGTCACAAGAGGAGTCTGCATACTCATTCTGAATTATGGCAATTCTCATTCTCTGAGAGTAAATCTCGAGCAGCCTGCCAAGAAGGGTGGTTTTACCGCTTCCAAGAAACCCTGTTATGAGAACAACCTTTGACATCAGTGCTCTAACCTTTCATATATTGAATCATAAATCTGGTCAACCGGAGGAATGATAGAGGAGAAGATTACCTGTGATGCTATACAAATTGTTGGAATCTTTTTAACTCCAAGCCTGGTCATCATCTTTAGACCATCCCTCTCCTTTATCTTATACTCCGTCACAACCACCCTCTCCCCAAATGGCTCTGCAGCCTTTAAAACCGCGCTCATCATATACTGGCAAGGGGCGCAGGAAGATGAGTCAAGAGTTATTACATCTACTCTGAGTGGAGCCCCGGGATCAATGTTTAACCCTGGCTCCAGTTCCTCTTCAAATGATGCCACTGAATTGCCTGCATCCATCATCGCCCTTACAACATCTCTTCTGTAACCATTTTTAACAATATCTGAGACAGCCTTGAGGTTACTGACAACTGTGGAGTACGGCAGGTCACACCCGGGCGATAGAATAAATCCTCTGCTGCCCCCGGTCTCCATACACTCAACGGCATCCTTCTCACAATCTGTTTCATCTCCAAAGAGAAGGGTTGAGGTGAGCTTTAGATTTCCTCCAAAACTAACTCCCTGTGCAAGAGCGATATCCCTTACATACCCGAGTGAGATATTTTCGTCTACAGATATGTTGTCCGGCCTGCATCTGCACATAGATTCTATATTGTGCTGTGCATCTCCGCAAACAAAAAATGATGAGAGCACCCCTCTCTCCCTTATATGGTCAAATACTCCGGTTGCATATTTAGAGACAAACTTATCAAACTGCTCAGTGCCAATTTGGCTTACCATCGGGTCTACAATAGCAACAACATCACATCCTGCCTCTATGTAATAATCGCTCATCTTCTTAGCTACATCACTACAAAACTCCATAAGGTCAAAAACATAGAACTCATCCATAAACATCTGCATAAAGATATCTGTTCCAAGTAGATGAAGACCAAGGGTAAAGGGGCCGGTAACCAACCCGTAGAGGGCAACTCCCGGGTATAGTTCTGCTATCTCTTTTACAGCTTCAAGAGCAACGGCAATCCTTCCACTCTCCTTTGATGGAATCTTTAAATCTGTAATATCTACACCCTCAATAAGAGGGTGACCGATAACTGAGGGGGGGTTATTCTTTGCCCAAATGACTCTGCATCCAAGTGCCTCTGCCTCTAACTGAAGATCAAAAAGTACAGGAATACCGTCGGGCCTATAGTTCTCAATTGCTGCGGATACACCTTTTACTATCAAATCTTTAGATCTAAGATAACTCTCGGAATCTACTCCTATAAGAGATGCACCGTGAACGCCCACAAAGGGTACCCAGGGCACACTGGAGATGGGCTCCAGTTTCATTGCCTTAGCAATAAGCTCTTTTCCATTCATAATAATTACACTTTGTACAAATATAAATAATTTGAACGGGCATTTCCGGTTCAAACCTTAAATTTTTATTATCTTTATTAAAACAATTTTTTTATGAAGATTCACGAATATCAGGCTAAAGATTTCTTTACAGCATACGGCATTCCAACAGCCAATGGGGTTGTTTGCACAGATTCAGACTCTTGTGTGGCCGCATATCTGCAGATGAAATCTCCCGTTGTTGTTATTAAAGCACAGGTTCATACCGGCGGGAGAGGTAAAGCTGGCGGAGTTAAAGTTGCCAGGAGTTCAGATGAGGTAAAAGAGAGGGCAGATGCAATCCTCGGAATGGATATTAAGGGTTTTAAAGTAGACAGGGTTATGGTTGCAGAAGGGGTGAATATTGCCTCAGAATACTACATTAGTTTTGTCGTTGACCGTAACACCAAGTCGGTTGTTCTTATAATGAGCAGAGAGGGAGGAATGGACATTGAACAGGTTGCAGCCGAAACCCCGGAAAAGATTCACCGTATCTCAATTGACCCGTTTGTTGGAATACCCGATTTCCTGGCTAGAAAAGCTGCTTTTATGCTCTTTGACGACATTGCTCTTGTGAGGCAGGCTGCACCGCTAATCCAAAATATGTATAAACTCTTTGTTGAGAAGGATGCCTCACTGGTTGAGATCAACCCTTTGGTTGTCACAAACGACTCAAAAGTGCTTGCTATAGACGGAAAGATGAATTTTGACGACAACGCCATCTACCGCCATCCGGATGTAGAGGCTATGTTCGAACCTACCGATGAGGAGAAAAAAGAGCACGATGCCAAATCCAAGGGGTTCAGCTTTGTGCACCTTGGAGGGGAGATAGGTTGTATGGTTAATGGCGCCGGTCTTGCAATGGCTACAATGGATATGATAAAACTTTACGGAGGAGAGCCGGCCAATTTTCTGGATATTGGAGGGAGCTCAAACCCGAACAAGGTTATTGAAGCTATGAAGCTCCTTCTTAGTGATAAAGAGGTTAAAGTTGTTCTTATCAATATTTTTGGAGGTATAACACGTTGTGATGATGTTGCCCGGGGGCTGATAGAGGCATTTAAGCAGTTTAAAACAGAGATCCCAATTGTTATACGACTTACAGGAACCAACGAAAAAGAGGGAAGGGAGATGCTCAAAGGGACCTCTTTCCATAGTGCTCAAACAATGAGTGAGGCAATAATCAAGGCAGTAGAGTTAAGTAAAACAGACAAAAAATGAGTATCTTAATAGACAAAAATACCAAACTGGTAGTCCAGGGCATTACCGGACGGGATGGTGGTTTTCACGCTTCCAAAATGAGCAGCTACGGCACAAAGATAGTTGCCGGAACAACTCCGGGAAAAGGTGGTCAAAAAACCGAGGGCTCTGTCCCAATTTTTAATACAGTTACCGAGGCAGTCCAAAAAGAGGGGGCAAACACCTCTATAATTTTTGTTCCGGCGCCGTTTGTTAAGGATGCAATAATGGAGGCGGCAGATGCCGGAATCTCCCTTATTGTGTGTATAACAGAAGGGGTTCCCACAGTTGATGTTATTGCTGCCCGCAGTTACGCTCAGGGCAAAGGTGCTCAGCTTATCGGGCCTAA
>JAUYTH010000063.1 GCA_030695165.1 Bacteroidales bacterium | reverse complement strand
CCGTTAATTAAATTTACATCCCAACATTGAAATTCTTTTGTTGATTTAATTATAATAGAATCATTATATGTCTACCGTTCAGATCCACATGAGTTTAACAGCATAATAATAAGAGAGATAATAACTTTGTTCATTTTATTGATTATTATATTTTTATAATTCATTGGCAGCAAATTGCACACAACGTTTGAGGCTAAAAGCTGGCGGGCATTTCGGAGCACTTCACTTTCAACCTGCGATAAAGTTTATTAGTTGCAATACCTTTCAAATTAGCACTTTCCGCCCGCTTGATTTTAGCTTTTGTTACCGCCTGGTGTTCTTTCATCAGTCCTTGTAAACCATTGACAGTATTATTTTTCTATGGTATTGCTATTTTTTTTGACTATCATATCTGTTTATTTGGTTAATTTATTTTATCTCAAATACGAACATCAAGGCAGTTCCAAAGTCCATAACGCCATGTAAAATTGCAAAGTAAATGAAAAGCGAAGGTCGATAATAAATTGACACTCCGATTAATATAGCGAAAGGTAAAAATACCAGACCACGATACATGATAAAATTCAAATCAGGGATAAATGGTAAAGTGCAATGCTGAATAGAGAGAAATATAACAGGAAGTAATACTGCTAACCATTTTACTTTCAGTTGTTTTTTGAGTTTTGACATGACGTATACAAAATAAGTAGCTAATTCTGCAAAAGCTATAGTCACGGGAAAAGCTATTAATAAAACGTAAACCAACCATTTTTCAATTGAGCTAAACATCATATCTGTCGGAACATTTGGATTGCCCCATATAGCTATGCTCAGGAAATAGCCTGGAATAAAAACAATAGGTACCGATACAAGGGCTAATCCTACGAAGATGATAATGTCTTTTTTAATACTCGCCCTATTAAATGAGAATATATTGAAATAATTATTTCCGTCACGCTTGAATAGTATGAACAATAGTGCTATACTAACAATATTTGTAAGTGTTGCAGTTAGCAACCAGTATTTTTCAGAAGTTTCCCATGAATTGATAAGTAAGGCAATCAGTGCTTGAAAAACTATAAATAAAGAAAGCCTACTCACAAGTATTATAAAAGTAATTGCATTTGATGATTCAATTGACCGATTTATTGTGTTTGAAGTCATTGCTATTTAATATTTTAATTGCTTTCTCACTGGTACACTTTTAAATATTATGTCAATCGTTTCTCTTTTTACACTTGGCGGTAACTTGTTTATATATACAACAAAATGCATTCAAGTTCTCTTTTATGTAAGGCTTGATGCACCTTTATGGTGTTGTATATTTCTGAGGGAATTGTGTTGAAAATTGAACTCATCTGCAATTATTTTGTGGTTTGAGGCCCGAGGCGCTTTGTGGGTATGGGTTTCCGTTGTTTTCTGCATTTGCGACCGGGGAACTCTGTATTAGATTTCAATCTTACCCACGCCTCTAATTGATGAGTTGCATAGCTTTGTCGCATTCAATGCAGGGTAAAGTTATACTTTATTACTTTATCTGCCAAATATTTGAGTAGGGTCTAGGTTACCCAACCTGGATAATCATCTCCATAGGCAGATACCTTATACCATTCTCCTCGGTTATGGGCCCGGTCTCCTTAAAGCCTAATTTTTTGTAAACCGAAATCGAATACGGGGAAGAGTGTACCAGAATCTTCTCAGTTGATGGATCTCTTTCAAGTATCTCATCCAAAGCCACTTTAAAAAGCGATTTGGCAATCCCCCGGCCCTGAAACGCTTTATCTACAAATAAGAGGGAGATATATTTATTATCCCTCGTTTCAACCATTCCAACCAGCATCGACCCTTCATAAGCAACCCAGAGATTACGCCCATCAATCTGCCTCTGAGCAATCTTTGAAGGCTCAATCCATCGCAATAAACTCATCATACACCCGCTTAATAAGCTCGTAAACAGCACTTTCCTGCCCCATTTGAAATCTCAAAATATTAATTGAATTCATACAGATAGTAAAGAAAAAAATGATAACCCAAAGTTAATTTAAGATCATAGGAAGAGGATGTGGCCTAGGATGTTTGCCGTAAAAAAAATCATCCATCCTTACTGCAAGCATTCGAAAGAGGTGGGATTTTTTTATTCCCCATCGTATTAATTGGTGTAGACCCCTTTCGGGATGAGAGTATGGGCAAACTGCCATACATCTGCCACAATCGGTTCCTGCTTTACACCAGAAAGTATAGCAAGCTTCGGAGTTAATCTTCCATCGTTTTATATCTTCTCTAATTGGAGGTTCGCTAAACTCAATTGATTCACTGGGACAGCAAGCAGCACATTTTTTGCATTGAAGGCAGAAATCCAGTACTGAATTATCTGGCTTATAAGAGTGTGTAATAAGTTCTAAATTGGTAGATACTATTGCAATTCTCACCCTGGGCCCGTGTTTTGGAGTCATCAGTAATCCCATCCTACCTATCTCTCCTAATCCTGCATCTCTTGCTACCAAGGGACATATTAGCTGATAATTTCCATCGATATGCGCCCGGGCATCAAAACCAAAACTCCTGATATGTTCTGCAAGCTGGATAGCAATTTTACCTGCATTTAGGTACTGCCTTGCAGATTCCATAACAATAGAAGCCTGAGGGGCAGGTTTTACCATTTCTAGTTTCATTTCAACAGTGAATGCAATAGCAAAGTTGTGATCACTTTGAATATCCTGCCCATAGTCATCTCCACGGCCTTTTACACTATAGAAATGATAGGGTTTAAGAGAAGCAAAGCCAACATCGAGAGCCC
>JAUYTH010000206.1 GCA_030695165.1 Bacteroidales bacterium | reverse complement strand
TCGAACCTCGTCTTCCGCTCTTTAGTAAGCCAGTGTAGCTCAGAGGTAGAGCGCTTCCTTGGTAAGGAAGAGGTCACGGGTTCAATTCCCGTCACCGGCTCTACAAGTGTGCAAAAAAATTAATTTATTTAAAAATCTATTATTATGGCAAAAGAAACTTATAAAAGGGACAAGCCACACGTTAACATCGGGACCATTGGTCACGTTGACCACGGTAAGACCACTTTGACTGCAGCTATTACAATGGTGCTTGCAAGAAAAGGTCTTTCGGAGATTCGTTCGTTTGACTCTATCGACAATGCTCCTGAAGAGAAAGAGCGTGGTATTACTATTAACACTGCTCACGTAGAGTACTCTACAGAGAATCGTCACTACGCTCACGTAGACTGCCCGGGTCACGCCGACTATGTTAAAAACATGGTTACAGGTGCTGCTCAGATGGACGGTGCTATTATCGTAGTTGCTGCAACTGACGGTCCAATGCCACAAACTCGCGAGCACATTCTTCTTGCTCGTCAGGTAAACGTACCTAAGATTGTTGTTTTCCTTAATAAAGTTGACATTGTTGACGACCCGGAAATGATTGACCTGGTAGAGATGGAGGTTCGTGAACTTCTTAGCTTCTACAAGTTTGACGGTGATAACGCTCCTGTTATCCGTGGTTCTGCTCTTGGTGCTCTTAATGGAGATCCTCAGTGGGAAGAGAAGGTAGTTGAACTGATGAAAGCAGTTGACGAATATATTCCTATCCCTCCACGTGAGAACGAAAAGCCTTTCCTTATGCCTGTTGAGGACGTATTCTCAATCACAGGTCGTGGAACAGTTGCTACCGGTCGTATTGAAACCGGAGTTATCAAAACCGGAGAAGAGGTTCAGATTATCGGTCTTGGCGAAGAGCCTAGAAAATCTACAGTTACCGGAGTTGAGATGTTCCGTAAGATTCTTGACAGGGGTGAAGCAGGAGATAACGTAGGTCTACTTCTTCGTGGTATCGACAAAAAAGATATTAAGCGCGGACAGGTAATTGCTAAGCCAAATACTATTACTCCTCACACTAAATTCACCGCCGAGATTTACGTACTTAACAAAAATGAAGGTGGTCGCCACACTCCATTCCACAACAAGTATCGTCCTCAGTTTTTTATCCGTACTCTTGACATTACCGGAGAGATTTTCCTTCCGGAGGGAACAGAGATGGTTATGCCAGGTGATAACGTTACTATTACTGTAGAGCTAATCTATCCTGTAGCTATCAATCAAGGGCTTCGTTTCGCAATCCGCGAAGGTGGCCGTACTGTTGGTGCCGGACAGGTAACTGATATAATTGATTAATTAACAACTTTATAAGTTAGTCACCTTACCGGTGACTAACTTAATAATTAGGGGCATAGTTCAAGGGTAGAATAGCGGTCTCCAAAACCGTTGATGGGCGTTCGAATCGCTCTGCCCCTGCAACGCCGGCAGTTACGTGCCGGAAGTTAATAACCGGTTAGAGTAACTGCTTCCAGTATCTCGAGCCGCAATCATATAGAAATGAACAAATTTAGATTGTACATCCAGGAATCGTACACTGAGTTAGTAAAAAAAGTGAGTTGGCCCACTTGGGCACAGCTTCAGAGTTCGGCCATTGTAGTAATGATCGCATCTCTGATTTTCGCTTTGGTCATATCTGCAATGGACTTTGGGTTCAAAAACATTATGACTTTTATTTACAATATGCTGTACTAGTCTTATTATGAGTGAAATTTCCAAAAAGTGGTATGTCGTAAGGGCAGCCGGAGGAAAAGAGAAAAAAGCCAAAGAGTACATAGAGAATGAGATTAAGCGATTAAATCTCGAAGACTATGTCTCTCAGGTTCTTATACCTACTGAAAAAATTTATCAGGTAAAAAATGGTAAAAAAGTCAGTATGGAGAGGATTTTCTACCCCGGCTATATTCTCATTGAGGCAGCCCTCACAGGAGAGATTCAGCACCTTATACGCAACCTCCCTCACGTCTCAGGATTTCTCACAGAGAAATCTGGCAAAGACAAGGAGCCTGTTCCTCTCCGCCAGTCGGAGGTTAACAGGATACTGGGTCGTGTAGACGAACTGGCAGACAAAGAAGAGGAGAACATCACTCCATTTATAATAGGAGAGCCTGTAAAAGTCATAGATGGTCCTTTCAACGGCTTCGATGGAGCAGTTGAAGAGATTCTTGAAGACAAGAAGAAGCTCAAAGTTATGGTGAAGATTTTTGGAAGAAAAACTCTTCTGGAGCTAAATTTCGTTCAAGTAATTAAAGAATAAATATTCAATCATTATGGCTAAAGAAATTGCCGCTCTCATTAAATTGCAGATTAAAGGCGGAGCAGCCAACCCCTCACCTCCGGTAGGCCCGGCACTTGGTTCCAAGGGTGTAAACATAATGGATTTTTGCAAGCAGTTTAATGCTCGCACCCAAGATAGGGCCGGTAAGGTTTTACCGGTTATTATCACTGTTTACAGCGACAAGTCCTTTACGTTTATCGTAAAACAACCACCGGTGGCTATTCAGATAAAAGAGGCTGCTAAACTTCAGTCGGGATCGGCTGAACCAAACCGCAAAAAAGTGGGCTCTGTAACGTGGGAACAAGTCCGTGCAATAGCTACAGATAAAATGCCCGATATGAATGCATTTACCCTTAAGTCTGCCATGACAATGGTTGCGGGTACTGCACGCAGTATGGGTGTAACTGTTACCGGGGATTTTCCCGAAGATGTTAAATAGAAAAATCCTGCGATAATGAGTAAGCTAACAAAAAATCAAAAAATAGTATACGCCAAGGTTGACGCCGATAAGCAGTATAAGCTTTCAGAAGCTTGCAAACTTGTAAAAGAGATATCTTTCACAAAATTTGACGCATCTGTTGATATCGCTGTACGTTTAGGAGTTGATCCTCGAAAGGCTAACCAAATGGTTCGCGGCGTAGTAACTCTTCCGCACAGAACAGGTAAAACAGTTCGTGTATTAGTACTGTGTACTCCGGACAAAGAGGCAGAAGCTACAGCAGCTGGTGCCGATTATGTTGGGCTGGACGACTACATAGAGAAGATCAAAAATGGCTGGACAGACATAGATGTTATTGTTTGTACTCCATCCGTAATGGCCAAAATCGGTGCCATCGGAAGAATTATTGGTCCACGCGGGCTTATGCCTAATACAAAGACCGGTACTGTTACCATGGAAGTTGGAAAGGCTGTAACCGAAGTTAAAGCCGGTAAGATAGACTTTAAGGTAGACAAACAGGGTATTGTTCACGCTTCGATTGGAAAAATTTCATTCGAGAATGAAAAACTTGTTGAAAATGCAATGGAACTCCTGAACACAGTTATTAAACTGAAACCTCAGGCGCTAAAAGGTACTTATGTAAGAAGTATCTACATTTCATCTACAATGAGTCCTGGTATAAATGTAGATAGCAAATCAATAAATGCTGCCGAATAAAATAACTAATGTTTTATGAGAAAAGAGGAAAAAACACAAATTATTGAAAGTCTGGCAGCACAATTGGAGAAAACTCCAAATTTTTATATTGCAGACATTTCAGGGCTTAATGCTCAGAAAACAGCTCTGCTGCGTCGTGCTTGTTTCGAAAAAGAGATAAAGCTTCTTGTTGTTAAAAACACCTTGATGCGTAAAGCTTTAGAGAAAATTGCGCCTGCAGATTCAGAGGCTATCTATCCTATATTGGAAGGTCCTACAGCAGTTATGTTTACAGAAACTGTAAGTACTCCTGCAAAACTCATAAAAGAGTTTGGTAAGATGCACGGTAAACCTGTCCTTAAAGGAGCACTTGTACAAGAGTGCGCTTATGTTGGTGAGAACCAACTTGAAGCACTCATTGCTATTAAGTCACGCGATGAACTTATCGGTGATATTATCGGTCTGCTTCAATCTCCTGCTAAAAATGTTATCTCTGCTCTCGTTTCAAACGGTGGTGGTAAGATTGCAGGCATTGTAAAGACCCTTTCAGAAAAAGAGTAATTAAAAATTAATCATTTTAAAACAAATATAACCATGGCAGATATCAAAAAATTTGCAGAAGAATTAGTTAACCTGTCTGTTAAAGATGTTCAGGAACTTGCAAAAGTTCTTAAAGAGGAGTACGGAATCGAACCTGCTGCTGCAGCTGTTGCTGTTGCAGGCCCTGTTGCAGCTGCTGCTGTAGAAGTTGAGCAGACTCAATTTGATGTTATTCTAATTTCAGCCGGACAAGCTAAACTACAAATTGTAAAGGTTGTTAAAGAGATTACCGGTCTTGGACTTAAAGAGGCTAAAGATTTAGTTGATACAGCTCCTAAGGCAGTTGTTAAAGAGAAAGTTTCAAAAGCCGAAGCTGAACAAGTAAAATCTCAAATAGAAGAGGCGGGCGGAGAAGTTGAAATTAAATAACTCCACATCCCGTTAATCGGGGAACACCATCAGGTTTAGAGCCATTACGGCTCTAAACCTTTTTGTCGTTTTTTATTTATTTTCAACCAATCCGAAAAAAATGTCGCACAAAACTATTAATCAGCGGATTACATTCGCGACTTCTAAATCCCTTTTAGATTATCCGGATTTCTTAGAAGTTCAGTTGAAATCTTTTAAAGATTTCTTCCAGCTTGAGACAACACCAGAAAATCGCAAAAACGAAGGCCTTTATAAAGTTTTTCAGGAGATATTTCCGATTACGGACACCCGTAATAATTTTGTCCTTGAGTTTATAGACTACTTTATAGATCCTCCTCGCTATACCATAGAGGAGTGCCTTGACAGAGGTCTTACCTACAGTGTGCCATTAAAGGCGAAGCTTAAGCTATACTGCACAGATCCCGAACACGAGGATTTCGATACTGTTATACAGGATGTATACCTTGGGACAATTCCTTATATGACCCCAAGGGGAACGTTCGTTATAAATGGTTCCGAAAGAATTGTTGTCTCTCAGCTTCACCGTTCACCCGGTGTATTCTTTGGACAAAGTGTGCACGCCAATGGTACAAAGCTGTATTCAGCAAGAATAATCCCTTTCAAAGGGTCTTGGATCGAGTTTGCAACAGACATCAATAATGTGATGTATGCATACATCGACAGAAAAAAGAAATTACCTGTTACCACTCTCCTTAGAGCCATAGGTTACGAGAGTGACAAAGATATCCTGGATATCTTTGGTTTGGCTAACGAAATCAAAGTTAATAAGAACAATCTTAAGAAATGCCTGGGGAGTAAGCTTGCAGCAAGAGTTCTTAAAACCTGGAATGAAGATTTCGTAGACGAAGATACAGGAGAGGTTGTATATATTGAAAGAAATGAAATCGTTGTAGACAGGGAAACAGTTCTGGAAGAGCACCATCTGGAGATGATTCTTGACTCCGAAGTCAGCACAATATTAGTTCACAAAGAGGATGCAAATGTCAACGACTTTGCAATCATACACAATACACTGCAAAAAGACCAGACAAACTCCGAAAAAGAGGCTGTCTTCTATACATATCGTCAGCTTCGTAATTCAGAACCACCAGATGAGGCAACTGCAAGAGATGTAATTGATAAACTCTTCTTCTCCGACAAGAGATATGATCTTGGCGAGGTGGGAAGATACAGACTCAACCACAAGCTTAACCTCACCATAGCAGATGAAACCAGAGTTCTCACAAAGCTTGACATAATCGAGATTATACGCTACCTTATTCAGCTTATAAACTCAAAAGCAATTGTGGACGATATCGACCACCTGAGTAACCGTAGGATAAGAACCGTAGGTGAACAGCTTGCAAACCAATTTAGTGTTGGTCTTTCAAGGATGGCCAGAACCATAAGAGAGAGGATGAATGTAAGAGATAATGAGGTCTTTACACCAATTGACCTGATTAACGCCAAAACATTATCATCTGTTATCAACTCCTTCTTCGGAACCAGCCAGCTCTCTCAGTTTATGGACCAAACCAACCCTCTCGCGGAGATGACCCACAAACGTCGTCTATCTGCACTGGGGCCGGGTGGTCTCTCGAGAGATCGTGCCGGTTTTGAAGTTCGAGACGTTCACTATACACACTACGGACGCCTTTGTCCTATTGAAACCCCTGAGGGGCCAAACATCGGTCTTATCTCATCTCTTTGCGTTTATGCCAGAATAAACGACCTTGGTTTTATCGAAACTCCTTACCGTAAGGTAGATGATGGAAAGGTAGATATGACCGTTAAAGGTATTGTCTATATGAGTGCAGAGGAGGAGGAGGAGAAGATGGTGGCTCAGGCAAATGTACATATTGACGAAACAGGTCAGATTACAGATGACAGAATTAAATGCCGTTTTGAAGCAGACTATCCTGTAGTAGGTAAAGAGGATATTCACCTTGTAGATGTAGCCCCTAATCAGATTGCCTCTATAGCAGCCTCTCTGATTCCTTTCCTAGAGCACGACGATGCAAACCGTGCGCTTATGGGATCAAATATGATGCGTCAGGCAGTTCCGCTTATAAAACCGGAATCACCTATCGTTGGTACTGGTCTGGAGGGTCCTGTTGTAAAAGACTCCCGTACCCAGATAACCGCAAGAGGAAAAGGTGAGGTTGTATACGTAGATGCACGCGAGATTCACGTGAAATACGAGATGACAGAGAATGAGAGGTTCGTAAGTTTCGATCCTGAAATTACCGTCTACAGACTACCTCTATACCGGAAGACTAACCAGAACACCTCAATAACTCTTAAACCTATTGTTAAAAAGGGAGATAAGGTTGAGCCGGGTCAGATTCTTTCGGAAGGTTACGGTACAGAGAAAGGTGAGCTCGCTCTTGGAAGAAACCTTAAGGTGGCATTTATGCCTTGGCAGGGTTACAACTTTGAAGATGCAATTGTTATATCTGAAAGGCTTCTTCGTGAAGATGTATTTACATCAATTCACGTTGACGAATATATAATGGAGGTGCGCGACACTAAAAGAGGAATGGAAGAGCTTACATCTGATATTCCGAATGTTAGTGAAGAGGCGACCAAAGATCTGGACGAAAATGGTATCATAAGAATAGGGGCTAACATTGAGCCGGGAGATATTCTCATCGGTAAGATTACTCCTAAAGGAGAGAGCGATCCTTCTCCGGAAGAGAAGCTTCTCAGAGCCATATTCGGAGATAAAGCAGGTGATGTTAAAGACGCTTCATTAAAAGCATCTCCATCTTTGAGGGGAACTGTAATTGATAAAAGACTATTTTCGAGAGTTGCAAAAGAGAACTCAAAGAAAGGTAAATCTGCCTCAAAAAATCAGATCCAGCACGCAGAAGAGAACTTTACCAGAAAAACGGGTCAACTTCGTATAAACTTTCTGGAGAGACTTTTTGCGCTTTTACAAAACAAGAGTTCTCAGGGCATTACAGATCTTTACGGTGTTGAGATTATATCAAAAGGTGTTGAGTTCAAACTTGACCTTCTTGATAAGATTGATTACGAAAACATCAACCCTACCAAATGGACTACAGAAAAAAGCACCAATAATCTTATTAAACAGCTAATTAACAACTACCTTATTGCTCATAAGGAGTTTGATGCCGAACTTAAGAGAATCAAGTATAATCTTACAATCGGAGATGAACTTCCAACAGGTATAATGCAGCTGGCCAAAGTTTACATTGCCAAGAAGAGAAAGATTAGAGTTGGAGATAAAATGGCAGGTAGACACGGTAATAAGGGTATCGTTGCTAAAGTGGTAAGAGATGAAGATATGCCTTTCCTTGAAGATGGATCGGTTGTAGATATTGTACTCAACCCACTAGGGGTACCTTCCCGAATGAATCTTGGACAGATCTATGAGACAGTTCTGGGATGGGCAGGTAAAGAGCTTGGTAAAAAATACAGTACTCCTATTTTTGATGGTGCAAACCTTGATGAGATATGTGACTTTACCGAAAGTGCAGGAGTTCCTAAATATGGAAAAACATATCTTCGTGACGGAGGAACAGGAGACCTGTTCGATCAACCGGCTACCGTGGGTGTTATCTATATGCTTAAACTCGGCCATATGGTAGACGATAAGATGCACGCTCGTTCTATTGGTCCTTACTCTCTAATCACTCAGCAACCTCTTGGAGGTAAAGCGCAGTTCGGAGGTCAGCGATTTGGAGAGATGGAGGTTTGGGCACTTGAAGCCTTTGGTGCAGCCAACATACTGCAGGAGATTCTAACGATTAAGTCAGACGACGTATCCGGAAGATCTCGTGCATATGAAGCTATTGTTAAGGGAGACCCTATGCCGGCCGCCGGAATACCGGAATCGCTAAATGTGTTACTACACGAACTTCGCGGATTGGGCTTAAGCATAACCCTTGACTAATTAGATTAAGTAATTGCAAATCTTTGAAATAGAATAATATGTCTACTAAGAAAGATATAAAGGTAAAGAGTAATTTTAACCAGATCACCATAAGTCTGGCCTCTCCCGAAGAGATTCTGGAAAGATCTTCCGGTGAAGTATTAAAACCGGAGACTGTCAACTACAGAACCTATAAACCGGAAAGAGACGGCCTGTTTTGTGAGAGAATTTTTGGTCCCTATAAAGATTATGAGTGCCACTGCGGTAAATATAAAAGGATTCGTTACAGAGGAATCATTTGCGACCGTTGCGGAGTAGAGGTTACAGAGAAGAAGGTTAGAAGAGAGAGAATGGGACACATTTCGCTTACAGTTCCTGTGGCTCATATTTGGTACTTTCGCAGTACACCCAACAAAATAGGATACCTTCTTGGAATTCCCTCAAAAAAGCTAGAGGCTATCATCTATTATGAGCGCTATATTGTTATCCAATCCGGAATAAAGAAGGCAGACGGAGTCAAAGAGCACGACTTTCTTACAGAGGATGAGTATATGAACATCCTGGATTCACTTCCAAGGGAGAATCAACTGCTTGACGATAACGATCCAAACAAATTCATCGCCGGAATGGGTGCCGAGGCAATCTACAAGATGCTCGGCAGAATAGATCTGGATCAGCTCTCATATGATCTTCGTCATAAAACAGAGAACGAAACCTCTCAGCAAAGAAAGGCAGAAGCTCTTAAAAGACTAAGTGTTGTTGAGGCTTTCCGTGAATCTAAGGCTATTAACAATCCAGAGTGGATGATCCTTAAAGTTATCCCTGTTATTCCACCGGAATTGCGTCCACTGGTTCCACTGGATGGAGGACGTTTTGCAACATCAGATCTTAACGACCTCTACAGAAGGGTTATTATTAGAAATAATCGTCTTAAAAGGTTAATTGAGATTAAGGCACCCGAAGTGATTCTCCGAAACGAGAAGCGTATGCTTCAGGAGGCAGTTGACTCGCTTTTTGATAATTCAAGAAAGTCAAATGCCGTTAAAACAGAGGCAAATCGCACACTTAAATCTCTATCAGACAGCCTTAAAGGCAAACAGGGCCGTTTCCGTCAGAACCTCCTTGGTAAGAGGGTTGACTACTCGGCACGTTCCGTGATAGTTGTTGGACCTGAGCTTAATATGCACGAATGTGGTATTCCTAAAGATATGGCTGCAGAGCTTTTCAAACCGTTTGTTATCCGGAAGCTTATTGAGCGTGGAATTGTAAAAACCGTTAAATCTGCCAAAAAGATTGTTGACAGAAAAGATCCTGTAATTTGGGATATTCTGGAGAATGCAATGAAGGGACACCCGGTTATGCTTAACCGAGCCCCTACCCTGCACAGACTCGGAATCCAGGCGTTCCAGCCAAAACTGATAGAGGGGAAAGCTATTCAGCTGCACCCACTCTCTTGTACTGCTTTCAACGCTGACTTTGACGGTGACCAGATGGCTGTTCACCTTCCGCTTGGAAATGCTGCCATTCTTGAAGCACAACTCCTTATGCTGGGCTCACATAACATTCTTAACCCTGCTAACGGAGCACCTATCACAGTTCCTTCTCAGGACATGGTTTTGGGGCTCTATTACATAACTAAACTCCGTGTCGGAGCAAAGGGAGAGGGTAGAAAGTTCTATGGTCCGGAAGAGGTTATAATAGGCTATAACGAAGGAGCAGTAGCGCTACACACAGAGATTGAGGTTAGAATGCCTAAAGATATGTGTGATCCTTCAAAAGGAAATATAATGGTAAAGACTACAGTGGGAAGAATCTTGTTTAACCAGGTTGTTCCCCCGGAAGTAGGATATATAAATGAGATTCTGACAAAGAAATCTCTTCGTGATATAATCGGTAATGTACTGAAAGTATCCGGTGTTGCCAGAACAGCACAGTTTCTGGATGATATCAAGGAGATTGGTTTCAAAATGGCGTTCAAGGGAGGTCTCTCCTTCAATCTGGAAGATGTAATTATTCCGGAAGAGAAGGTAGGTCTTATTGAAGATGGTTACAAACAGGTAGAGAATATTATGTTCTCATATAACAACGGTTTGATTACCAACAACGAGCGTTACAATCAAATTATTGACATCTGGACATCTACAAACTCAAAACTTACTAACATCGTTGAGAAGAGAATTGCATCAGACAAACAGGGATTCAATCCTGTCTATATGATGCTTCACTCAGGTGCAAGGGGTTCAAAAGAGCAGATTCGTCAGCTATCCGGAATGAGGGGTCTGATGGCCAAACCTCAGAAATCAGGCTCAAGTTCGGCAGAGATTATTGAGAATCCCATCCTTTCCAACTTTAAAGAGGGACTTTCTGTTCTTGAGTACTTTATATCTACACACGGTGCCAGAAAAGGTCTTGCAGATACAGCTCTTAAGACAGCAGATGCAGGTTATCTGACACGTCGTCTTGTGGACGTATCGCACGATGTAATAATAAATGAAGATGATTGCGGAACTCTACGCGGGCTTGTAGCAACAGCTATCAAGAACAAGGATGAGATTGTGGAGTCACTCTATGACAGGATCCTTGGACGAACAACAGTTCACGATATCTACAACCCATTGACAGGTGATAAGATAATTGAAACAGGTGAAGAGATAACAGAGGAGATTGCAGATCTTATACAAAGCCTTCCAATTGAACAGGTTGAGATCCGTTCTGTACTTACCTGTGAATCCCGTAAAGGGGTTTGCGGCAAATGCTACGGAAGAAACCTTGCAAACGGTAGGATGGTAGAGATTGGTGAAGTTGTTGGAGTTATTGCTGCTCAATCAATTGGAGAGCCTGGAACACAGCTTACACTTAGAACATTCCACGTAGGGGGTACTGCCTCAAACATTGCATCGGAGAATGAGATTCTTGCCAGATATGATGGACGACTGGAGTTTGAAGAGCTTAGAACTTTGGTAAAAGAGTTTGAGAACGGCGATAAGTCGGAGATAGTTATCGGGCGTACAGCAGAGATGAGAACTGTAGATTTTAATACAGGTATTGTTCTCTCTACTCACAACATTCCTTACGGAGCAACTCTCTTCTATAAGAATGGAGATGTTGTAAAGAAAGGTGACAGAATCTGCGAATGGGATGCATATAATGCTCTTACAATCGCAGAGATCGGAGGAAAGATCCACTTTGAGAACCTTATAGAGGGGGTAACATTCCGCGAAGAGGCTGCAGATGAGTACTCACTGCACAAAGAGAAGGTTATTATTGAGTCAAGGGATAAATCTAAAAACCCTATAATAAGAATTCTGGATGAGAATAAACTTGAACTTCGCCAGTACAACCTGCCTGTTGGTGCCCACATTATGGTGGAGAACGGCAAAAAGGTAAAATCGGGCGATATTCTGGTTAAGATTCCAAGAGCCATCGGTAAATCAGGTGATATCACGGGCGGTCTTCCAAGGGTAACAGAGCTTTTTGAGGCGCGTAATCCATCTAATCCTGCAGTTGTATCTGCAATTAACGGAGAGGTACAAATGGGCAAAATCAAACGCGGGAACAGGGAGATTATCATTAAATCCCGCTCCGGCGAAGAGATGCGCTATCTAGTTCCGCTCTCAAAACAGATTCTTGTTCAGGAGAACGACTACATTAGAGCAGGTATGCAACTTTCCGAAGGCGCCATAGCCCCTACCGACATTCTTGCAATTCAAGGGCCTACAAAGGTTCAGGAGTATATTGTAAATGAAGTTCAGGAGGTTTACAGAATGCAGGGTGTAAAGATTAATGACAAACACTTTGAGGTTATTGTAAGGCAGATGATGCGTAAACTCGAGATTGTAGATCCGGGTGACACGAGGTTCCTTCCCGAGCAGCTGGTAGATAAGTGGGAGTTTATGGGAGAGAATGATGACATCTACGACAAGAAAGTTATTCTTGACGCCGGAGACTCTACCGAACTAAAAGCCGGAATGATAATTACCGTTAGACGTCTTCGTGAGGAGAACTCAACTCTTAAGAGAAGAGACCTTAAACTTGTTGAGGCAAGGGATGCGATTCCTGCAACCTCCAACCAGGTTCTACAGGGTATCACCCGTGCTGCTCTTCGTACCAACAGCTTTATGTCTGCTGCATCATTCCAGGAGACAACTAAAGTACTGTCTGAGGCTGCAACATTTGGTAAGACAGACACTCTAGAGGGTCTTAAAGAGAACGTTATCTGCGGACACCTTATACCTGCTGGAACAGGCACAAGAGAGTTCGAGAAGATTATCGTTACCTCTAAGGATGACTATCAGAGGGTCTTCAAGAGTAAAAAAGAGGAGTAAAAACATACTCTATAATAAGAAGAGGCTGCCCGATCAAGGTAGCCTCTTCTTTTATATACTGTCGCTACTTATGGGTGGTAAGCTCACCGGCGGCAACGCAGTTTTTTCAAACGCTTTTTTCTTTGAGTTTTTCGGGGCTTCCGGAACGCCTCCCTACGGTTGTTGAACGGTCCTCAGCCTTTTTCCGAAAAACCCTTTAGAAAATAAGCTAAAAAACAGATGCTACTGCCGGTGAGCTTACCACTGCATAAAACTGTAGCGAGAGTATTACGAGTACCTGTTGTTGATTAAGAAAAAGAAGAGGGCGACTTACTTTTAGTCACCCTCTTCTTTTTCTATATGACAATACAATCACTCAACCATTACAGGTGGAGCTAGCGGTACAAATGTAAGCGGATTAAAGCTCTTTGTCTGCATTAAAACAGATGTTGACGGTGCTTTCTGAATATCTTTTGCAACAAAGTCATCCAGATTAAATTCAACTCCTGCAGTAGTAAGTATTCTCTTAACCATAAACTCTCTTGATGGTGCATTAAAGTAAGGTTCATTCTGTATCATACAACTGGAAGTTTCCGGTCTCCAGGCTCCGAAAGAGTAGTAATACGCCCCCTGGAATGCAGATACTCTGGCATATCCTGCTCTCTCAATAAAATGCTTCCACTTTATTGTTGTTACATTTGAGGTTAGATCTACATTGGGATAGAACCCGGCTTTTGACCAGGACATAAATTTTGAAGAGTCGGCAACAGGAAGTGTTTTTCCGGTATTTGCAGATGATACATATTCGTCTGCAAGCCTACCGAACCCGTGTCCACCCGCTTCGTGAAGAAGTAGATTGCTATAATTAGAGCCGGGATTGGTAGATTTATTTACAGGGACAATTGCAATCGCCTTACCATCAGACCAGGTCCAGCAAGTACCTGCATATCTGTTCTGATTTACAACCATAATTATAAGCAATTTCTTAAGCTTATTATCATCTACTCCGGGAATTTTTTTGGCATATTCAAATGCCAGATCTGTATTTGTAGACATTGAAGAGCCTCCAAGAAAATCGGTATTGAATTTTGAATTCTTATTTATTGATTTATCAGTCTGTTTAACACCACTATCTCTGGAGTATCCTGCCTGTTTATAAATTTTGAAATATCCCCTGTAGCTTTTATATGGCTCTACGCTAAAAAAATGTTCTATCCCGAGATCCATATCTCTGTCAAAAAGGCCACCCTCTTCAAAATCTTCCGAAATATATCCATCTCCAAGAAAAAGAATCTCGTTGGGAGTTGTACCCAAAGTATTCTCCTGAGCAATCTTATAATCTCCGTCAAAATAGCTCTTTTTGATACCTGTTGTTAGTGTATTTACAGCAGATGTCCCTTTCCCTCCGAATGCATCTGTAGCAAGTACTCTCCAGTAATATTTTTTATTTTCGTCCAGATATGCCGGAAGGTTGTATACAGTATCCTTTAAAGTTGCAAAGTAGGTCCAGGTAGTTTGGTTGTCTGAGTACTCGATTCTATAGGTTACTTCGTCATTATCGGGATCTTTTGATCCGCTCCATCTGAATGTAGGTAGTCTGTTGGCATCTGCAAGGTTATTAACCGGTGATTTTAAAACAGGCGCCTGGGGTGAGCTGTTAATACCTCTCTCCTGTACAATTCTAACACTTTTATAGGTATCTGCATACTTAAAGTTAATGTAAGCACTCCTCTCCAAACCTGTGTTTGCTGTAAAGGTGAGAGTCACTTGTCTGTTGCCCTCTCCGCTCATTGGAGTTGCAGTAATCCAGGTTGCCTCTGCGGGTATCTCAACCTGCCATTTTGTATTAGAGTTTATGGTAACAGATTTTGTTGTAGCATCTTTATTGAACTGAATATCTGACTTATCTGTATCCAGATTGGAGAAACTCTGCACAATCTCGGCAGATTTTTTTAAACTCTTACTGCTCACAGAGAGAGTTACTTTCCTCTCCTGAGTACTGAAGTTATTTGTCGCCTTAATTGTGATCTCTCCGTTTCCCTCTCCGCTTGCCGGAGAGATCGTGCACCAGGTAGAGGATATGGTTGCTGTCCATTTACCATTTGATGTTACAGCAATCTTCTCCTCTCCGTCAATATTTCCAATCATAACTTGTGTAAGGGAGAGCTCCAGTGCTTCCGGCGGCTCTTTTTCACACGAGAGAGATAATATACTAACTATTAATATGGCTGCAATTCTAAATATCCTTAACATAAAATAATCATCTAATTGTTTAAAATTCAATCTTCACTATAAACATCAAATATATATAAAAAAGAGGTAAAGATGAAATCCGGAACTATTTATTGTCCAAAATGTCTGCTAAATAGTCTATAATCTCACCAACCGGGTTATTGTTCATAATGATTTTACCCTCAGTATCTACCAATATGACGTGTGGTATCAACTGTACATTATAAACAGAGGAGACATCACTCAGTTCACTATCTTTTAGCTGTATCCAAGAGAAGTTCTCATTCTGAATCTTATCTCTCCAGTTTCTCTCTACATCTCCAATTGTTACAGCAACCATCTCTATACCATTATTGCGGTATAGATTATAATTTACCCCTATATCTTTGCAAAATTGAGTGCTCTCTCCGCTCCACGAAGACCAGAAGATTAGTAATGTAAATTTATTGTTCCCATATATCTTTGAAAAAGTTACCGGAGATTCATCTAATGAGAGAAGGGTAAAATCGGGAGCTACCATTCCGGGCTCCAGTAGCTTTCTCTTTTCAATAGTCTCCCTTATTTTTATAAGATAACTATTTCCTTGAAATTCTCCGGATTTCTCAAAACTCTCTACCCTTTTTTCAAGCTCCTTTATATTTCCAATATTAACTAACTCATTCAAATTAAGGAGAGAGTAAAAAGATGTTGGATATGCGGTAACAATTGAATCTATGAAATTTTTCATCTCGCCGTTTGCTCTATTAACAACTGATGAATATTGAGATCGCAGCTCTGCACTCAATTCTGCCTTCATTAACTCCCCCAGAATATGGTTAAGATTGTATTTTTTCATTACACTACGGCTTTTTAAGGTCGTTTTATTTGAAAGTTCCTGATTAAGGCCACCGGCGACTGTTGCCTCTCTGAGATTGTCTGAAAATGCCTCAACCCTAAATTCTTTATTCTCCAGATATATGGGAATATTATAATTCAGCTCTTTCATAAAGATCATATATTTATCCGGCATTTGAAGTTTACCTTTAAACGTGAACCTCCCTTTTCTAATTTGTGTTGAGTCAAAAGCACTTTTTGTATTTGCCCTTTGAATATAAACTATCCCATCCTTTAAGGTAATATCTTCGCCCTTTATAACCCCTTTTATTACATAACCCCCATCGTTTGTTTCACAACTGATGGTTATTACTATAAAGATCAGAAACAACAGTGCTTTTCTCATTATATTTTTTAATCTGTATATTATTATTAATACAAATTTAATGATAATAAGTTTATTTTAAAGGCAGAACTTACATTGCCGCGTTCAAAAAAAAAGTGGATGACCAAAAATGATCATCCTCTTGATTATTGAAGATACCTGTTAAGGCATTGTAAACATCTCTTTGAAAGTACCACCAAATGCTAACCCGGAGGTTGGCAGCACAAAGCGACTATACCATATGTGGTTTTTACCGCTGATCTCTGTTGTCTGAGGACTTACAAATACAAAACCGTATGCAGAACTGTATAACCAACCGATATTTTGCTGAGCACAGGTAATAACACCGGCGTCAACTTTAAATTCGATGTTGTATCCCGGCTCATAGCAGTTGGTTAGTCTGTAGAAGTTAAGTGTAGATGATATAGGGGCTTTCAAAACAGGCTGGCTCCAGCTTCCTTCATAGAATTCAGAAGTATAGGTTCCATTGCCGAAAGCAGCATATATCAACGGTAACATAGCTTCAACAGTTATCTCTTTTACTTTTGATTTAGAGAGCATTGTATCATCTGAAATTGTAAGTTTTACAGTATACTTAGTTGCCGGAGCAACCAATGATATACTATAATTTAAAACTACAAATGCCGACGCTTCACCTGCAGCAAACTGAACTGTACCGCTCGCAAGGCTAAGTCTTGTAGTTCCGGTTCCGGAGATGGTAATTGGAACAGAAGCAGCATCTTTGGTATTTCCTCTGTTGATTAGTACATTGATTTTTCCGTTATCTGCCTGGCTAAGTGAATATACTAAAAGGGTAGAACGGAACGCAGCATCCACGCTACCTATATCGCTGCCGGCGATAAAAGGTTTGATTTCATCTTTGTTACACGAAACAACTAGTATAAATAGTAATACCAGTGTTGTTATATATCTTAAATTTTTCATTTACTAAAGGTATTAAATATTATAGCGGGTTCTGGTCTGTCTCAATGTCCATATTCTCATTTCCGTCAAACTCCTGTTGTGGAATAGGGAGAACAAACTCCTTAGATTTTGGAGCAGTAGAGATAGTCTTAATCAACTGAGAGTGGTTTGTTCCTGGATAATCTCTGGTGAATCCAAGGCCAAGTCTCTTAATGTCAAACAGACGACCTGCCTCACCCCAAAGCTCAATACGACGCTGGAATAGTACCTCATCCATAATAGTAACAAAAGCACCTTGAGTATTACTGTTGTATGTAGCGGCGTCTGTACGGCTTGAGAGCCTTGTAGCCATATTCGGGTCACGAACTGCACCAAGTTCAAGAAGCAGTGTTCTTGCAGCAGGGTATTGTGCTAAACGCACTCTTGCCTCTGCCTCGATAAGAAGCATCTCTTCTGCTCTTAGATAGATATAGTCACCTGTGAAGTCAGCTATGTTTTTATATTTGTACTTAAACTGGGCGTGACTCTTATTAGGGCCTGAACTTGAAGGAGAAGTTATGACAGTATTCCACCACTGACGTCTCAGGTCAGATGAAGGAATCTGGCCGTATAACCAAGCATCAAGACACTTTCTTGAGGTTACTCCATATCCGTTTGCTGTCTGAACAGCAGGTGTACTACCTAC
Source organism: Bacteroidales bacterium (assembly GCA_030695165.1). Classification (GTDB taxonomy): domain Bacteria; phylum Bacteroidota; class Bacteroidia; order Bacteroidales; family UBA932; genus Bact-08. The sequence continues at coordinate 3,368 of JAUYTH010000206.1, read as the reverse complement.
ATCTACGTGGCAGAAGAATGTACCCCAACCACCGGAAATAGCTTCAGTTGCAATAACTTCACCACCCCAAAGAACTGAAGAGAGCTTAACATCGTTGAATCCTGAGTAGAGAGCCGCACCAGATAACAGAGCATATCCCTGACGTGCCTCGGCAGCAGCAGCTGCAGCTCCGGTCCAGTTCTCCATAGTTAGGAATACCTTTGCCTGAATTGCTTTAGCAACGTTGTAGTCAATCTGAGATTTGTGAGCTCTGGCAACACCGGCATCCTTGGCAGCTTTAAGTAAAGTTGTAGCCTCAGTAAGGTCTGCAGTAATTAAGTCATACACATCTTTAAGTGTACCTCTTGGGGCACCTACCAGTGTAGGCTCTGTATATAGAGGAACACCCGGAGCGCTCTCATTTCCTTTATAGGTATGCTGGAAGAATAGAGTTAGGTAGTAATAGGCGTATGCTCTTAAAGCAAGAGCCTGTCCTACAACACTTTTTACTTTGTTAGGATCTCCGGCAATAACCTCTTTTGAGGCTAAAACGTAGTTGGCGTTTATAATTATCTTATAGTAGAAATTCCAAAGGCCGTAGCATCTCCAGGATGCGCTGGCATACCTTGTACGTATATCATATCTATAGTCAAAATAGAACCAGCCGTTTCCCTGTTCTGCCTGAACATAGTCTTCGCCCATAAGGTCTGCAACCATATTGTGCGATACAATACCAAAGTTCTGCTGAACATTACCAAGGGTACCAAACCAGGTACTGTTAGGCAAATACAGACCTTTGTAAATACCGTTGAGAGCAACCATTGCACTTTCGGTATTACTGAAGATTAATTTCCCCGAAACTGAATCAGTAGGAACTGTATCAAGATACTCCTTTTCACAAGAGCTTAATACAAGAAGCGCTGCTACTGCAAATAATGTTATTATCTTTTTCATATAAGTCTTTTCTTATTATTATTTCTCATTAAAAAGTGATATCCAGTCCTAATGATATTGAACGAGTAGGAGTGTAAGCATAGTCGGTTCCTCCAGAGAAGTTAAACTGAGGGTTCATACCCTGCAGATAAGAGAACATAAGAATATTGTCTGCAATTGCAGATATTCTCACGCTTTCAACACCTATCTTAGTCATCCACTTCTTAGGCAAAGAGTAACCCAAAGTTACGTTCTTAATTGAGAAGAAGGATGCATTTGTAAGGTTCCGATCTGATGTTTGCATATTTGCACTAAGCTGAGGAAGTGGAATATCAGTGATATCACCAGGTTTCTGCCAAGCTCTTGATAGGTGTGCAGATAGTGAGTTACCCTGGTATAGAGGGTCTAAAAGGTTTCCATAAAGACCATCAAGAATTTTTCCTCCAAGAGAGTAGGAGCAAAGAACACTTAGATCAACTACATCAAAAAACTTGAAATCATTGTTGATAGAGCCATATAGTTTAGGCATACGGTTACCTGCAATAACTCTTGAAGCTGCAGCTTTTGCTCTATCTGAAGAGATATATGGATCTGATTTTACTCCACTCACTACATCCCATACCCAGTATAGTTGATATCCTGTTGCAGGATCTACTCCGGCAGCTCTTGGAAGATAGAATGAGTTAAGAACTTCTCCCTCTTTTGTTATGTAGTTACCGGATGTGATTTCTGGTTTGTCTGCAAGGTTGAGAACTTTATTTTGAACGGTTGATCCCATCACTGTCATTGTCCATCTTAGATCTTTGTTTGTAAGGATGTCACCTGAGATAGATACCTCAACCCCGGTATTTTGCATACTCCCGATATTCTTGTTGTAGCTGACGAAACCTGTTGACATTGCCAAAGGATAGGCCATTAGCATATCTTTGGTAACCCTTTTGTACCACTCTGCAGATATAGATACCCTGTTGAACATTCTGGCATCTACACCTACGTTAAGGTTTTCGTTTTTCTCCCATTTAAGATTTGTATTCTCAATAGATGCAACAACGGCTCCGTTTCTCCCTGCGTTAGGGAAGCCAAGGTCATAAAGTGCCTGCCAAGGATACAATCCACCGACTGCATCATTACCCTGTACACCGAAACTTGCTTTTACATTCATATTGTTAATCCAGGAAACCCCCTGCATAAATGACTCCTGGCTAATACGCCAGTTACCCCCTACAGACCAGAAATCTCCCCATCTGTTCTCACTGTAAAAACGGGATGAGCCGTCTCTGCGGTAAGATCCTGAAAAATAGTAGCGGTCGGCATAGTTGTAATTCAAACGAGAGAGGTACGACTCAATTGTGTAGTTATCTTCGTATGAGTTAGCAGTGATTACCGTTGAAGCTGCAGACAACTCATAAAGACCACCGAAAGGGAAGCCCGATTTTGCACCCATCATATAGTTATACAGGTATGAATAACTTTCGTGACCGGCAAGAACATCCAGGTTGTGTTTGTCTGCAAAGGTACGTTTGAACGAAATAAGCTGGTTAAAAGTTGAGCTTAATGTGTTCATACTGTACTTATAGGCTCTACCGGCAGACCCTGCTGCGTTTCCGAAATAAGGGTTCTCGTAGTTGTGCTGCTGCTGGTTAATAAAGTCAAATCCAAGATTTGCAGATATTTTAAGACCACGGATAGGACCTGTCTTAAAGTCCAGTAACTCAACATAAGTTCTTCCGCTTACACTTGAGTTTATAGATTTGAATTTATCGTCATAAAGTGTTGCAACACTGTTGTAGTTTTGCTGAGCACCTGATGCACGGTTGTTACCGTAGTCAAACTGCTTTTTGCCGTTTGCATCAAGAACAGGAGCACCTGCTGCATCCAGAATATACACAGGATATATAGGAGCCATAAGCATACAAGAGTACCATACGTTAGAAGTGGCAGAACCTGTAGCATTAAGGAAGTTGCTGGTTGTTTGTGCAAAGTTTGTATTGAGCCCGAATTTCAGCCACTCGTTTGGTTGAGCATCTACATTTGCTCTTCCAGAGTAACGTTTAAAAGCTGTTGTCTGAAGAATACCATTTTCGTTTAGGTAACCCACAGAAGCCATATATTTTGCCTTATCCGAACCTCCGGTAACGGTAAGTATATGGTCTTGTCTTACAGGGTTGCTTGCTGTAACTGTCTCCATCCAATCTTCGTTGTAACGTAGAGTTGCATCATCCCTGATTTTGCCGGTTGAAGTATCAAACAACTGAGCAAGAGGATAGTTATATGGATTGTACTGCTCATTAAGACCAAATATTTTGCTTGGCCCTGTAAGCATCTGCTGGATAGCAGTCACGCCTGCTGTTGCAGGGTTTGCACCTTTAAAAATAATCTCCTCATTTTTAAAGGACTGGAACTGATACTCCATCCATCCCTTTTCATCAAGAAGCTCGTACGAAGGGAAAGCCATT
>JAUYTH010000040.1 GCA_030695165.1 Bacteroidales bacterium | reverse complement strand
CTACTTGAGCCATAATCTTACTGTTTCTATATACTTTAATGTCTCTTAGACTACCAATGTCGTTAACCCCGCCTGCTGAGTAAAGCGCGTGAAATACAGTTGCAAATGAGGAGAGAGTATAGGTGCCCGGAAGGGCAACCTCGCCCATAATGTTCACCTGAATGCTTCTTATATTACCCAGTGTTACTCTTATGAAGGTTTTTGGAGTTGGTGATGCAAGGTCTGAGAAGATTCTGCTGTATGCCCTCTTAATCTTAACTGTTGCATCTTTTACCAATAATCCATTAAGGAATATTGGGCCAATATTTTGTACTTGAATACTGCCGTCGGGAGATATTTTTTGCTTGAAACTTAACTCGCTGTTGCCCCAAATATCTATAATTATTTCATCTCCTGCCCCCAGTTGGTAGTTCTCTGGAGTTGGCAAATTGAGAATTGGCTGGAATGTAAGATTTTTAGAAGAAAACAAATCTCTTCCAAAAACCTCACCTGGACCTGTATTGACCGCCTCCTTCACAACAATTACCTGATCTGGTCGTAGTGCAGACAGAACCCTTGCCCTGCTTTCCTGAGTAACTTCTGGGACAGTTTCAGTTGCTTTTGATGCGTCGTATTGTGCCTTTATCCTCTCAAGCTGTTCGCGTGTGACCCCTTTTGAGGCAAGTTCTGTAAGAACCTGCTCCTGGCTTAAGCCCGATGTACTGTAGCGCTTTAACTCCTCTATGAGTTTTTGGTCGCTCATTTGCGCAAAGGCGGCAGCCACAATTAGTAGAGCTGCCGTCACTAAAATAAATCTCCTGATAAATGACATATGGATATTTGTTAATTTACTCTGTAATAGTTGATGGGTTACAAAGCCGATGTTTACTCTTATTTGTCGTAAACGTATTTAGTATAGATATTTTCGTGTGAGCCTGCCTCAAGTTTTTTGTCTATAGCTTCATACACACTGTGTTTACTTTTAAATTCCGGGATGAGTATCTTGAGTCGAAGTACCACCTCCTCCGGATGAATATATTTAAGAGCAACATCAATCATATCGTTTATTTCGGGTTCGGCGTAAATATATGGGTATCTTCTCACCTTTGCAATCATAACCTTCTTATGGTAGGTTGGCAGTGTATTCTCTTTTGTAGCAAGCAGCTCTTCAAAGAGTTTCTCCCCGGGGCGCAGCCCAATCTCAACAATCGAGATATCTTTTCCCGGAACTTTTCCGCTTAGCCGAATCATCTTCTCTGCCAGTTCGTAAATCCTTACAGCCTCTCCCATATCAAAGATATATATCTCTCCCCCTTTTCCGGTACACCCCGCTTCAAGAACCAGTGAACACGCCTCGGGAATTGTCATAAAGTATCGGGTAATCTCTTTGTGGGTTATGGTTACCGGGCCGCCGCTCTCGATTTGTCTTTTAAAGAGTGGTACAACAGAACCATTGGAACCCAGTACATTACCAAATCTTGTGGTTACAAATTGGGTTGGGGAGGTGGCGTTACTCTCCAACTGTTTGAAGTAGAGAGACTGTACATAAATCTCGGCTGCTCTTTTTGATGCACCCATTACATTTGTCGGGTTTACAGCCTTGTCTGTAGATATCATCACAAATCTCTTCACCCCGTTCTCCACTGAGAGGTCGGCGCAGATCTTTGTCCCCAGTACATTTGTCACAACTGCCGTAGATGGGTGACTCTCCATCATTGGCACGTGTTTGTATGCTGCAGCGTGAAACACTAATGATGGTTTTGCACACTCGAATATCTGCCCCATTCTGTTTCTGTTGCTCACATTTGCTACAATTGGCTTAATTTCTACACTCGTGTGTAACGCGCTTAGCTCAAGCCATAAATCGTTAAGTGGTGTCTCTGCCTGGTCTATCAGTACTATCTTTTTGCAATTGAAGTGAACAACCTGCCTTGCAATTTCGGAACCGATAGAGCCGCCCGCCCCGGTAATGAGTATAACCTGGTCTGTAAACTGATCCTGAATAGCCTCTCTGTCCATCTCGATAGCGTTGCGGCCAAGCAGGTCTTCAATCTTTATTCTGTTAATCTGTGGTGGAATATCCTCTTGGTTATACCTGCTTATCATATTCACAAGCAGTAGCTCCAGCCCCTCAACAATACATTTGTCGTAAAACTCCTTTGAGACGGAGTCCAGTTGAGCTTTGGTTACCAGCATAGACTTTACCTTATATCTTGCCATAAGGGTTGTAATATTGCCATTGACCTCAATTATTGGTAACCCGCAAACACTCTTGTTTAAGAGGCCGTTTGAGAATGTAATAAAAGCAACCGGCTTATATGGATTGCTCTTCTCTCCCTGGATTTGAATGGCAAGCTTAATTGATTCTGTGTCTGCCCCCAGTACAAAAACTTTTGTTTTAAGTTCAACATAGGTATTGCTCTCCAGTGTTTCGAATACACTTCTTACAGTAAATCTCATAAGGAGTTGCCCGGCCATTACCATAAAGCCGAAAATAATAGGGAAGAGGAGGTTGAACTCTGTGAAGGTAGGGATCTCTGAGTAGAGATTGTTAAAGATAATACTCGCACCCAAGAATAGGAGCGAGGCTACTATTGAGCTCTGGGTAAGTTTACGCAGGTCGTGAACGGTAGAAAACCTCACAACTCCGCGATATGTCCGGAAAACAAGTGATGTAAATGTGTAGAAAGATATTGCCAGCAGAATTTTTAGGGAGAAGAGTTCTCCTTTGTGGGAAGCTACCGTATCTCGGAAAAACCAGAGAGAGGAGAATGCAAGCGCAACGATCATCAGGTCAATCCCAAAAATGATCCACCGCGGCATATAGCTTGTAATGAAGAGCTGAAGTATTGGTCTAAGTTTTTCGGTTAGTTTGGTCATAGAGGCAGTTTATGGAAAAATGACGGTGAGTCACATAAACCGAGGGTTTCAATGCCTGGGCGTGATTCTCCGTTGGAAGTTTTTCTATTCGTCAAATATAGCAATAAATAGCTCTCCCTCCAACAATTATTTACAAAACTATAACAAAATATTGTACTTTCTAATGGCTGATATAGACTATAATATAGGTATACTGGCAGTTTTGTTACTTTTTAGATACTTTGAATTTATAGAGGAGATATTTTTTGACTATTTTTGTCCATCTTAGATTAGAAGAGCTTTACTAATAAAAATTAAAAATATGAAAAAATATTTTTTACTCATAGCGCTACTCATTTGTAACATAAGTGGCTATTCAGCAGGTTTATTAAGCACAGATATTGGTCCACCAATTGAGGGCAAAAAAGCCCTTGTCCGCTTTGCCTACCTTGCAGATCTTCACATTTCGGATGTTGCAGCCAACGTAGAGGATCTGGAGATTTCCGTAAAAGACATTAACAGTTTAAAAGGTATAGATTTTGTAATACTGGCGGGAGATATCACAGAGTTTGGCAGTGACGAGGAGATACTTTTAGCAAAATCTATTATAGATAAACTTACCGTTCCTTACTATATAGTAGCGGGGAACCACGATTCTAAGTGGAGTGAGAGTGGATGTAACACATTTTCAAAGGTTTTCGGTTACGAACATTTTAACTTCAATTTTAACGGAATTCAGTTTATAGGCACAAATTCGGGCCCCAATATGCGTATGGCACCTGCTCTTGTTCCCCGCGAAACCATTGTTTGGCTGGACACCGTGACCCGCGCTCTGCCACACCATATTCCGGTAGTATTTATCAACCACTACCCCCTTGACGAGGGTATGCTCAACTACAAAACCATTATAGATATGCTAAAACGGGTAAACACCCAGGTCTCAATGTGCGGCCACGGACACTCCAACCGCGTAATGAACTTCGACGGCATCCCCGGAATAATGGGCCGCTCCAACCTCCGCGGCAACCCAACCCCTGCCACCCCAACCCAGCCGGCCAAACCTGCCCACCCCGCATACAATATAGTCACCATCACCACCGACACCATCACCTACGCCGTGCGTTCCAACTCCCACACCCACAAACCGTGGCACAAACAACCTATCAAGAAGGAGTCTCCCCCGGCAATGTGGGGCCCATCCGGTAAAGATCGCGTAGACTCTCCCGCAAGTGCAGTGTGGGTTTACCAGGATGATTCGGATATAGGGTCGGCGGCGGCTTTTGCGTTCAATATGGTGTTCATCTCAAACACAGCTGGTGTGGTAAAGGCTCTTGATGCCGCCGACGGCAGTGTTAAGTGGAGTTTCAAGACCGATGGCAAGATCTTCTCTTCGCCCGAGGTGTGCGAAAAAACAGGCCTGCTGGTTGTGGGCTCGAGTGACAACCACATCTACTGCCTCAATGCCAAAACCGGCAAGCTAAAATGGAAAGTCGAAGCCACCAAAAGTGTACTCGGTTCGCCAACAATACATAAAGGTATAGTATATATAGGTGCATCAGACAACGCATTCCGCGCTATTGAACTCTCCAGCGGCCATTTGCTTTGGTTCTACTCTCACATTAAGGGCTTCATAGAGGCCAAGCCGTGGGCTGATGACCAGGAAGTATATATTGGTGACTGGGCAAACGAGCTCTATGAATTCGAGCCCAAGAACGG
>JAUYTH010000028.1 GCA_030695165.1 Bacteroidales bacterium | reverse complement strand
CGGTAATGAACTAGAAGAATTATTCGAATAAATCTACATACTATACGCATTGTACCGCAAGAATGCTACAAAAATCTTGTAGTTTTTCACTAAATTTGAAAAAAATTACCTATGAAAAATATCACAAATATATGCTGCATTGGTGCGGGTTACGTAGGTGGCCCAACAATGGCGGTAATCGCTTATAACTGTCCTGAGATAAAGGTTACAGTTGTTGATGTTAATGTTCAGAGGATTGCAGATTGGAATGGTGCAGACCTGGAGAATCTACCAATTTATGAGCCCGGGCTCAAGGAGATTGTCTCTGCGGTAAGAGGCAAAAATCTCTTCTTTTCAACTGATATTGAGGCAGGTATTAAACAGGCGCAGATGATTTTCATATCGGTTAATACCCCTACAAAAACCTACGGCAAGGGCAAGGGAATGGCGGCAGACCTAAAATATATAGAGCTATGTGCAAGGCAGATAGCATCTGTAGCCAATGAGAAGAAGATTATTGTGGAGAAGAGTACCATTCCGGTACGTACTGCTCAGACTATCAAGACTATTCTTGAAAATACAGGTAATAAAATTAAGTTTCAGATTCTTTCAAATCCGGAGTTTCTGGCAGAGGGAACTGCTATTAACGATCTGCAAAATGCAGACAGGATGCTCATTGGCGGCGACCACTCTACCGAGGAGGGTCGTGAAGCAATTGATTCGCTTGCGGCCATCTATGAGAGGTGGCTCCCTGCAGAGAGAATTATCAAGACAAATCTTTGGTCGAGTGAACTCTCTAAACTTACCGCCAACGCTTTTCTGGCCCAGAGGGTCTCTTCAATTAATGCAATGAGCGCAATATGCGAGAAGACCGGTGCAGATGTAGATGAGGTTGCACGCGCAATTGGTGCAGATAGCAGGATTGGTTCTAAGTTTATAAAATCTTCTGTTGGCTTCGGGGGATCTTGTTTCCAGAAGGATATCCTGAATCTGGTTTATATATCTGCAAGCCTTGGTCTTAATGAAGTTGCAGATTACTGGGAGCAGGTGTTGCTCATCAACAGTTACCAGCGGAGGCGTTTTGCCGAAAATATTGTGACAAGTCTCTTTAA
>JAUYTH010000027.1 GCA_030695165.1 Bacteroidales bacterium | reverse complement strand
GGCACTATATCTGGCCCGTCTTAAAGGAATGAGCCAACAGGATGCAAATAAGCAACTTAAAGAGTGGTTTATAAAGTTTGGTATACAGGCCTGGTGGAATAAAAAAGTTGAGGAGTTATCAAAAGGGATGGCGCAAAAGGTGCAATTTATCACAACAGTGCTTCATAAACCCTCTCTGCTGATTCTTGACGAGCCATTCAGCGGGTTTGATCCCGTAAATGTTCAACTTATAAGAAATGAGCTGTTGGATATGAAAGAGAAGGGGGCATCAATAATTCTCTCTACCCACAATATGGAGTCAGTTGAGGAGCTTTGCGACAATATTGCCCTTATAAATAAAGCTCAGCTTGTTATCACCGGTGAACTGGATGAGATACGCCGTAACCACGGTAAAAATGAGGTAGAGGTCATCTATCGGGCATCCGAACCATTTCATTTTGCCGGGATTCCTCTGGTTACCCTTACGGAACAGAGTGAAACCAGAAAGGGTTACAGAGCTGTTCTGGAGGTAAAGAAAGAGGCCTGCTCTTCTGAGATACTTAAAGAGCTTCTTGCCAAAATTGACATACTCTCTTACAGGGAGTTGATTCCAAGAATGAACGACATCTTTATTAAATTGGTTAGCTAAGGAGGGCATATTATGAAAACAAGCAAACTTTCCCTGATTATTACACGTGAATTTCTGATTCGTGTTAAAAAGAGATCATTTATTATAATGACAATTCTGACCCCGATCTTTATCGCTGCTCTGGTTGTTCTTCCGTCTGTTATTATGACCCTCTCCTCGGGCAAAAGGGACCAGACCATTCTGGTAATAGACAGGTCTGAGTTGTGTGAACCATTTTTTAAGAGTAGTGAAGAGTTCAACTATAAGTTTGACCCTGCTGCAGATGTAATTAGCCTTAAGAAAGATTTTCCCTCCAATCTCTTTGCTATCGTTGAAATATCTGCTCCGGACTCCCTGCTGAATGTCTCGGTGAGCGCACATTCACCTAAGCAGCTGAATATGGATGCAAAAAACCAGATAGAACGTTTTGTTCAGAAAGCAATGGAGGACTCAAAACTAAAAAAATACAATATTGAGAATCTGGATCAGATATTAAAGGATGTAAGGTCCGAGGTCTCTGTTAAAACTTTTACCATTACAGAGGAGGGCGATGAGAAGTTGGGAATGGTTGAGATATATATGGCCATATCCTACCTTTTAAGCTTCTTTATCTATATGTTCATTTTTATGTTCGGCTCAATGGTTATGCG
>JAUYTH010000014.1 GCA_030695165.1 Bacteroidales bacterium | reverse complement strand
CTCCGAGGTATCTATTGGCAGTACAATAATCAACTACTTGGAAGAGATCCTCTCCTACCCCGAGATGGAGGCAAAGACATACCTCGCATTCTACTGGGGAGGGGCAATGATAGGGCGGTTTATTGGTGCAGTATCTATGGGTGCATCAATGGCAAAAGTGCGTAAATATCTCTATATGATACTCATCTCACTTGCAGGCTTCTTAGTAATCTACATATCTACCTATCTCGAGAGCAGCATCTCACTCACTATGGTTGCCCCATTCTTTATTCTTATAGCCGTAAATATTGTAGGATTTATTATCGGGCGCAGCCTCCCTGCCAGGACCCTCACCGTATTCAGCCTCTTTGTCATCGCCCTAATCTTTACCACAGTACTCTCCTCCGGCTTGGTAGCCCTCTGGGCAATTGTTGGGGTGGGACTCTTCAACTCAATAATGTGGTCCAACATCTTTACCCTTGCAATTGCCGGCCTTGGCAAAGAGACCTCGCAAGGCTCATCAATCCTGGTGATGGCAATCCTCGGTGGAGCACTTTTACCGCTCATAATTGGAGTAGTGGCAGATAACTTCGGTATCCAAATCTCATACCTGATACTTATCTTACCATACCTCTACCTCGCATTCTACGGCTGGAGAGGCTATATCCCCAAAAAGGTATGAGCAGAGTAAGATTGATATCTGCAATTGTCTTGGTCTCCCTAATATCTGCACTCTCTATTGGCGGATGTAAAGAGGGAGAGGTGGTTCGCAGGCTCTCTCTTACAGATGGCTGGATGTTTAGGGCAGATAATTTGGTCTCCAAGGCAGATATTAATCCGGATAAATGGTACCTTGCAGATGTTCCGGGAACTGTTCACACCGACCTTCTTAAAAACGGTCTGATTCCGGATCCCTTCTACGGCTGTAACGAAAAGGATCTGCAGTGGATTGGAGAGACAAACTGGAGGTATCGCAAAAGCTTTAGTGTTGCAGATAAAACTCTTGCAAGCGCCAATATCAATATTGTTTTTGAGGGTCTCGATACCTACGCACGACTCTTTCTCAATGGCAAAGAGCTTGGCTCCACCAACAATATGTTCCTCAAATGGGAGTTCAACTGTAAAGAGCTGCTCAAGCCCGGGGAGAATGTTGTTGAGATTCTATTTGAATCTGCTCTTAATATGTTTCTAAGTGACTCCGCTTCATATGGTTACCCTGTTCCCGGGGGCAGATGGGTATTTGCCCGTAAAGCTGCCTACCACTTCGGCTGGGATTGGGGTCCACGGTTTATAACTGCCGGAATAACATCTCCGGTATATATTGAAAGTTGGGATAACATTAAGCCTATTGATGTTCAACTCTATACAAAATCTATTGATAGCTCAAAGGCACAAATAACCGCTACACTTGAGATAACATCTGCACTCACCCAAAATGCAACCATCACTATCGGTGAAAAGGGGAGCAGTAAAGCATATCTCAGAAAAGATATCACCCTATCTCCGGGTGAGAGATTCTATGACATCCCGTTTACAATTGACAACCCTAAGTTATGGTGGAGCAGTGGTTTGGGGGATGCACACATTTATGAGTTGTATTTCGAACTTAAAACCGCCTCCAATGAGAGTTGGAGAGAAGATATTCCATACGGAATCCGCACAATTGAGGTGGTAAACCGGGAGGACTCAATCGGCAAACCGCTCTATGTAAAGCTAAACGGAGTTCCGGTCTATATGAAGGGTGCCAACTATATCCCCCAGCACAGCTTTATTACAGAGGTGGCAGATAATCATTACAGAGAGGTTATTAACACTGCGGTCAAATCCAATATGAATATGATTCGTGTTTGGGGAGGCGGGGTTTACGAAAAAGAGATCTTCTACGAATTGTGCAGCCGCTCCGGGATACTTGTTTGGCAGGATTTTATGTTTGCCTGCGCAATGTACCCTCCGGACGACAATTTTGCACAGAGTGTTAAACGAGAGGCCCAATATCAGATAAAACGACTTAGAAACTACCCCGCCCTGGCAATGTGGTGCGGCAACAATGAGTCCAACGAAGGGTGGCACAACTGGCAGTGGCAAAAGAGTCATAAGATCGCTCCGGCCGACTCTGCTAAGCTCTGGAACGGTTACTTGAGGATATTTCACGATATTCTCCCCGGGGCGGTCAATGAGCTTGACCCCGGTCGGTTTTATCTCCCCTCCTCCCCTATGGTTGGTTGGGGAAGAGAGGCGAGTATGACCCACTCAAGCTCACACTACTGGGGGGTGTGGTGGGGTTTGGAGCCGGTCGAAAAGTATCTGGAAAAGGTTCCCCGTTTTATGAGCGAGTTTGGTCTTCAGGCTATGCCCGCCATCTCAACCATAAGGGATTTCCAGCCAGTGCAGGCAGATACCCTCTTCTCAGATGAGCTTCGCTCACATCAAAAGCATCCTACAGGATACCAAAACATCCTGGCATACCTTGCAATGGATAGTCTCCACCCCAAAACTCTTGAGTCATTTATTCACAATAGCCAGATTATTCAGGCAAAAGGTATTGGAATGGCAATTGAGGCTCAGCGACGCTCCAAGCCATACTGTATGGGCACTCTCTACTGGCAGCTAAACGACTGCTGGCCGGTAACCAGCTGGTCGGGTACAGATGTAAATAACAACTGGAAGGCTCTTCAGTACACTGTCCGGAATCTATACAGAGATATCCTCGTTTCGGTTATTGTAGAGAGAGACAGCTGCACTATCTATCTTGTATCAGACAGATTAACCGATACCAAGGGCATAGCAACAGTAGATCTCAGAAATTTTGGGGGCTCTCGCCAAAACATAATAGATAGAGAGTTTACAATTGGGGCCAATAGCTCGGTAAAACTACTATCTCTCCCGGTAAGCTCTTTTGTTCACGAGCAGGAAAGAGCCTCTTCTGTTATTGAGGCAAATTTCAGAACCTCCGACGGAACTCTCTTTACCAACACCAAATTCCTCACAAAATTCGGATTGCTTGCTCTGGAGAGGGCAGATATCGATATGAAGATTATCAAGGCGAGGGATGGCTACAAGATAACTCTCAATACAACCCAATTCGCCCCTTTTGTTCAGCTATACCTTAGCGAGAGCCACGCCCGGTTCTCAGATAACTTCTTTCACCTATGGCCTGGCCGCCCAATGGAGCTCTTTTGTACGAGTGATTTAGATTACAAGAGCTTTACAAAACAGCTAAAAATATACAACCTAAACTTATATAACAATGAGAACTAAAGTAGTAGCGCTACTTATTATCGCGATAATAATTTTGCAATGTTGTGTAAACA
>JAUYTH010000013.1 GCA_030695165.1 Bacteroidales bacterium | reverse complement strand
AGCTTTTTTAAACGAATACGGTTTTATAAGAATCCATAGGTCTTTTTTAGTCGCCATTGCAAAAATTAAATCTTTCGATGCAGAATCCGTTTTTCTTGAAAACAATCAATTACCAATCTCACGCTCCTTTAGAAAATCTGTACTAGCAGTTTTGGGGAATTAAAAAAACAACATTTAATATTTGTTTTGCAGTGAATGATAAGTCTTTCATATTTATGTTAAACAAATACATTTAGTTTCAACAAAGTCCTATTGTTTTTGCAAACGTCAGTCTCTTCCATTATTACCGCCAACGTTTTGCAGCTACCCGAAGTTGGCGATTTCGAAGCGATTCACTAGTTACGTTGTATCAGAGTGCCATTAAATAAATAGTGTTCTAGGCGCTTTATACCATTCGGATTTTCCACAAGACCTAGAGCATAGTCAACAAACCATGTCATTGCCAAAGAAAAGTTATTCGTTAAATGACTCATAATCTTGTCCACATCTAATTCACTCCCGTGCTCAGCTTTTTCAATCAGTTCAACTAATTTCCCTGTAAACTTATAGCTTGTCATCTGTTATTTTCGTTTGTAGTTAAACTTGCCCCTTACTTGTTTATATGTGTATAAAAGTTACATTGAGGCCACAACTGTTGGTGGACTTAACATACCTTTATTTGGGTTTATAAATCCAAAAAAAATTCTTTTATATCAAAATCATCTTCGAGGTTCTTAATGTTTTGAAGGCTCTGTAGATCAACAGAATAAAAACTTAAACAGCATCCTCCATCACAACCTCCGGCCTTAGGTTGGCGCGAATGAAGTTCTGTCTGTCGGGGGTGTTCTTTCCCATATAGAACTCCAGCAGTTCGGGGATGTTGTCGTCGTTGCCCAGTCGTACCTTCTCAAGGCGGATATTCTCGCCTATAAAGTATTTAAACTCGTCGGGAGAGATCTCTCCAAGCCCTTTGAAGCGGGTTATCTCGGGGTTATTGCCAAGCTTTCGAATAGCTTTGTCTCTCTCTTCACTTGAGTAGCAGTAGATGGTCTCCTTCTTGCTTCTTACCCGGAATAGAGGTGTCTGGAGAATGTGCAGATGCCCCTGGCGTATAAGGTCCGGGAAGTACTGCAAAAAGAAGGTGAGCAGCAGCAGTCGAATATGCATACCGTCTACATCGGCATCGGTTGCCACCACAATCTGGTTGTAGCGGAGGTTTTCAAGATCTTCCTCTATATTGAGGGCTGCCTGAAGCAGGTTGAACTCCTCGTTCTCATAGATGATCTTTTTGGTGAGTCCGTAAGTGTTGAGAGGTTTACCCTTAAGTGAGAATACTGCCTGAGAAACCACATCACGGCTCTTTGTAATTGAGCCACTTGCAGAGTCCCCCTCTGTTATAAAGAGGGTGCTATCCATTGCTCTCTCGTGCTTTTCGTTGTAGTGGACACGGCAGTCACGCAGCTTTTTGTTGTGAAGATTTGCCTTCTTCGCCCTCTCTCTTGCCAGCTTCTGAATCCCGGATATGGCTTTACGCTCTTTTTCTGAATCAAGGATTTTTTTGAGCATAGCATCGGCTGCATCGGGGTGGCGGTGCAGATAGTTATTGAGCTGCTCTTTTATAAAGTCTCCTATAAAATTTCTAATACTGATTCCCCCCGGAGCAATCTCTTTTGAACCCAGTTTGGTTTTGGTTTGAGATTCGAATATAGGCTCCTGAACCTTTATGCTCACAGCTGCAATCATACCCTGACGTACATCGCTCGGGTCAAAATCTCTTTTGTAAAAATCCTTTATTGTTTTGGCCATCGCCTCTCTAAAGGCTGCCAGGTGAGTACCCCCCTGAGTTGTGAACTGCCCGTTTACAAATGAGGAGATGCCTTCTCCGTAATCGTTTCCGTGGGTAAGAGCAATCTCAATATCCTCCCCTTTTAGGTGAATAGGGGGGTAGAACGGCTCTTTTGTAAGCGATTCGTTAAGCAGGTCCAATAGTCCGTTTTTAGAGACAAACTCCTTCCCATTTAGTTTTATGAGCAGACCGGTATTGAGGTAGGAGTAGTTGCGAAGCATACTCTCTATAAACTCCATATTGAAGACAAAATCTCCAAAGAGCTCTTCGTCCGGAGTAAATGTGACAATGGTTCCGTTCTTCTCGTTTGCAGATACTCTCATCTCCTCTATGAGCTCCCCTCTGGAGAATCTAGCATATTGACTCTCGCCTTCGCGGAAAGATTGGATATAAAATGCAACCGAAAGGGCGTTTACCGCCTTTATACCAACTCCGTTTAGCCCTACAGATTTTTTGAAAGCCTTGCTGTCGTATTTTGCTCCGGTATTCATACGGCTTGCAACATCTACAAGTGAGCCCAGAGGAATACCCCTGCCATAGTCACGGATTGTTACAACCCTGTTCTCAATTGTGATTACAATGCTCTTTCCGTACCCCATTGCATACTCGTCAACAGAGTTATCCATCACCTCTTTAAGGAGTACATATACACCATCGTCCGGGGAAGATCCGTCGCCAAGTTTACCGATATACATACCCGGCCTTTTACGGATATGTTCGTTCCACTCAAGGGTTCTGATCTCTTTCTCTGTGTATGTACTCATCTTTTCGGAAATTTGCTGCAAAGTTATAAATTTTATCTTTTCACGAGAGCAGTTCTGCTATTTGAACGGCATTTGTTGCAGCCCCTTTTCTTAAGTTATCTGCAACGACCCACATATTTACAGCTTTTTTGCAAGAGAGATCTTCTCTCACACGCCCCACAAAAACTTCATCTTTACCATATGCATAAATAGGCATAGGGTAGGGTGGGTTGTTTGAGTTGTCCATAAATATTGCTCCGGGAGTTTTGCGCAATATAGCAAAAATATCCTCTAAGAGAAACTCTTCGTGAAACTCTGCATTCACACTCTCCGAGTGCCCGCCCTCCACCGGGACCCTTACCGTGGTGGCACTTATTGCGATGGTGTTGTCTGCGAAAATTTTTCGGGTTTCGTTCACCATCTTCATCTCCTCTTTTGTGTAGCCGTTCTCGGTAAAGAGGTCTATCTGGGGAATCAGATTCATATCAATCGGGTAGGCATAAGCCTTATCTCCGCCTCCGCTAACTCTCTCCCCACGCTCTTCCCGCAACTGGTTAATCCCTTTAATGCCACTTCCAGTAACTGACTGATATGTAGAGACAACAACTCTTTTTAATTTGTATTTTCTGTGGAGAAGATTGAGTGCCACCACCATCTGAATGGTAGAGCAGTTGGGATTTGCGATAATCATATCCTCTTTTGTTATAGTATCTCCGTTTATCTCCGGCACAATAAGTTTTACATTTTGCTCCATTCTCCAGCGGGATGAGTTGTCAACCACCCTGCACCCTACAGCCGCAAATTTGGGAGACCACTCCCCGGAGATATCAGAGCCAGCAGAGAAGAGAGCAATATCTGGTCTCATTTCAACTGCCTCTTCGAGCGTCTTAACTATCCACTCTTTACCTGCGAATTTTATTTTTTTTCCTGCCGATTTAGACGATGCGACAGGAATAAACTCTGTTACCGGGAAATTTCGCTCCTGCAAAACCTCAATCATCTTGGTGCCTACCAGCCCGGTAGCACCCACTACTGCAATTTTCATAGCTCCTCTTTTTTCTGATAAGAATTTAATTATATGCC
>JAUYTH010000007.1 GCA_030695165.1 Bacteroidales bacterium | reverse complement strand
CCCCATTGCATTATAGAGCATTATTTCCATTTTGCCTTTGAATAGCGTATAATATGGCGTTCCCTGATTATAATCTCCGGCATCCAGTAGAAGAACATTAGGATGGCTCTCCCTTATACTTTTTATATAGTTGGCTCTTCTTTGAAAACCTGCAAATCCTGCGTTGCGTCCGCTTGTGAGAGGTTCTATGTTGCTATGAACATCATTTGTATGCAAAATAACAAGATCCTGCCCTTTTATGATTGAACCTGCCGCTACAAAGAGCAACAAAAGAAACAGTTTGAAATATTTTATAGGGTGTCTCATAATATCTCTGTTATTAATCTTCTATTCTTACTCTGTTTGTTATAGAAGAGGTAACCCTCTTTTTGGATTGGGTAAGTTTTTCAATCTTCCCGATCATTGCATCTCTTATTAGAACTCCCGTCTGTTCAACAGCAATTGCATCCTTTAGAGCCAATACGTTGTCTCCTCCACTCATCAGAAAATCAATTGTAGCTACCCTGTAAACTCTGGTGTCGTATATCTGCTCTCCGTCAATGAGAACATCCTTAAGAGCTCCCGATTTTATCTCAAGCTGAATATTCCAGGAAAAGGCCTCCACACGATTCCGGGCAAAAGAGTCAAAAAGCGCCCGTACCGAGCTGCCGGGAAGGTCAAGTATAACGATATAGTTCTCAAAAGGGAAGATGGAAAAGATATCGTATCTGCGGATATTACCTTTTGGTAGAGCAGCTCTGAGACCTCCGAAATTGGTCAAAGAAAAGTCTACTTTACCTGAGCTCACCTTACGGCCAAACTCAAGCAGTGCATCTACTGCAAAGTTAGATAGCAGAGATTCGGGCCTTCCAGAACGCATCTCAGAATCCGAGACTCCGATAACCTGCTGCATCATTCTGTCCATCTCCGGTTTGTAAAACTCTATTATCCCCGCGACAATAGGTTCGTTCCCTTTGTCCCAGGTAGAGTCCATAAGTACTCTGGTTGCCCTGTGGGTGAAATTAAACTCCTGGGAAAGGAGTAGTGAAGGCAATGTCAGAAATATTAACAGGTATGTCAACGATTCTCTTTTCATACTTTCAAAGATTTATGCCATTGGGTTGGCTGTGATAAATACTAGTAGCGAATCCACTTTATAATCTCTCTCCAGCTTGCCTTTTTACCGTACATCAATATACCCACTCTATAAATCTTTGCTGAGAGGTATGTCATAAATAGGAATGTTAAGATAAGCAATCCTATTGAAAGCGCAAGCTCCCAAAACGGAACACCGAAAGGTACCCTGGCCATCATCACCATAGGTGATGTAAAAGGTATCATAGAGCCCCAGAAAGAGAGAGAGCTGTCCGGATGCTGGAATGTGTGGACCATAATAAAGAGACCAATAATCAGGGGAAGGGTAACAGGAAGTATGAGTTGCTGAGTATCTGCCTCATTATCTACTGCCGAGCCTACTGCCGAGAACATTGCTGCATAGAGCAGATATCCTAGCAAAAAGTAGAGCAAAAATGAGATTAGAATAGATGCTACAGGAACAGCAGAGAGTGCATTCATAATATCTCCCATTGGCGATCCATCTTTTGGAAGGGCAGTCATTACATCGTTTAGCTCACCTGAAGCCTGTACAGCTGAGAGCTGTTGCGCCATCTCACTGCCTTGTGTAATTTTATCCATCCCTATAATAGCCTGCACACCAAAAATTATTCCTGCAGTAAGTATTATCCAGATAAAAAATTGAAGCAGGGCAACACTTCCGACACCCAGTATCTTGCCCAACATAAGTTGGAAGGGTTTCACAGATGAGATAATCACCTCTACAATTCTATTT
>JAUYTH010000004.1 GCA_030695165.1 Bacteroidales bacterium | reverse complement strand
ACTAAAAGTAGGAAAATTAGAGATAGTTTTAATGGATTCATATACAAGAATATAATTATACTATTTATCCCATCCCCAAGGTTTCCCCGGAGTGTTTATCTCTTTTGAAATGTCAAAGCGTACAGAGAAAAGTCTATCTGTATTCACTCTGCGAAGGTTATAGGTAAAATGCTCTCCGGGAACAAGGTCTATCCACCATACATTGGTTATTGCGCCGGGCAGCATATCTGCCGTCTGTTGATCTGCAGGGAATATCTGGCGTACAGCAGAGCCGAAATTTGATGTCTTACCTCCATACATTGTGAGTTCGTCCGGTGTTCCATCCTTATGTCTGTGGTCGTGTTTAAGAAGAATTCCCATATTATCTTTAGTAAAAACCCAGGTTCTGGAGCTGTCGCTGCCAACGAAAAACGGGATTTTAATAATATCTGATTCGCAAAGACGTACGTGCATCACCAGTTTTTTTCCTGAGAATAGAGTATCATTTGCAGGTGCCGAAACAATTACTCCCTCAAATGCTTTTCCATAGAGTTTACCAAGTTCATCCCAGAAGATTTTTTGAGTTGTATCCCTTGCAGAGATCTCTGTAATTTGGGGAGCAGTGAGGTTATCTTTTCTGCTTTGCTTGCAAGATATTGTTAAAACAGTAATGGCAACAAAAGATATTAGATAAAGGATATTTCTCATTTTATATGGTTTTAGGAGATAATTATATCAAAGGGCTGAGTAATCGTGCGAAAGACTCTTTGATCTGGTTCTTGACACTTCGTTTTGCCCATTTTGAGCTGGCCAGACTTTTACATCGCTCAGTATCTTTAATAAACTGATTTTCCAGTTTTTGAGCCATTTCGTTATTGTAGATAATCGCTGTGATTTCAAAATTGTGTTCAAGAGAACGGTTATCCATATTTGCAGAGCCGATTATACAAAACTCTCCATCTATAGATATTACCTTTGAGTGGTTAAACCCTTTACCGAAGAGGTATACTTTTACCCCTGCCTCCAACAGTTCAGTGGCATAGGACATTGTGCTCCAGTGAGCAATATTGGTATCTGATTTTTCCGGAAGCATCAGTGAAACCTCAACCCCGCCAAGAGAGGCAATTTTTATTGCGTTAAGTAACGATTCGTTAGGGGTAAAGTAGGGGGTTACAATGTAGATATGCCTTTTTGCACTAGTGATTGCAGCAAAATAGCACTGCATAATGCTGGCCCAGTCGCTGTCCGGGCCTGAGGTGATTATCTGAGAGTAGACCCTCTTTACGCCAATGTTAATATCTATACTCTCCTGAGAAGGGATTGGGTAATATTTTTTTCTTTTTTTAAACTGTTGATTAATTATGAAATATCTGTCCAACAAGAAACTTGACTGTAGTGCAGCGACAGACTCACCGGTAATCTTAATGTGACTATCTCTCCACTCAGGATAGTTACCTCCGTGATAGTATCTGTCTGCAATATTAACTCCACCTAGGAACCCGTAAAGCCCATCCACAACGAGAATTTTACGATGGTTTCTATAGTTTAACCTGGAGGTGGGAGTTATAAATCTCACAGGAGAGAAGCTTAGGAGCTCTACACCGTTTTTTATGAGTTCGTTCTTATATTCCGAAGTAAGACTCCAGCAGCCGACATCATCAAAGATAACCCTCACTTCAACACCCTCATCGGCCTTCTCAATCAATAGGTTCTTAAATCTTACCCCGGTAATATCCGGGTTTATTATATATGATTGCAGATGTATATGTTGTTTAGCATTTTTTATAGCATCAAACATAGCGTCAAGTGCATCTTTGCCGGAGAGATAGAGCTCAATATTTGAATTTACACCCAAAGTACTCCTGCAACTTCGGAGATTTAGCAGTATGAGTTGAATATGTCTTTTTAGGGAGTCATCGAGAAAGCTATTTTCTGTTTTTAACTGCTTTAACTGGTTATTGGCAGCAATTCTTCTTACCCTCTCATCACGAATTCCTTTTCGGTTGAATATTTTTCTTTTTCGGAAATTTTGACCTACCAGAAGGTATAAAACCAGTCCCAGAAAGGGTAGCAGAAGAATTACAACAATCCAGGAGAGCGATTTGACAGGGTCTAATTTACGGTAAACGATTGCAGACGACGCATAAACTGCCAGGATTAAATATCCGAGATACAGAATAACCGAAAGGTACTCCCAGTATGGCATATAGGCTTATTTTTATTCAGTTGATCTAATTCTGTTAGCTATGTATAGAATGGCTACTCCTCCTGTTAAAGATCTATATTTAACAGATTCAAATCCAAAATGCTCAAGTTCACCTGCAAACTCACTATATTGAGGGAAAGTCTCAACTGATTTGGGAAGGTAGTTGTATGCGTGGCTATCCTTAGAAACTATTTTACCTACAAAAGGGAGTATCTTTAAAAAGTATATGTTGAATAGGGTTCTCCAGAGCTTGTTCTTTGGAGTTGCAAATTCAAGAATTGCAAGTGTTCCACCCCTCTTTAAAACTCTTTTGATCTCAAGCAAAGACTCTCCTCTGTTCTCAAAGTTCCTAATACCGAATCCAATTGTGACTGCATCAAATGTTGAATCTTCAAAAGGGATATCATCTGCAGAGCCGCAAATATATTTTGGTTTTGGAGCACCGGTGGAAAAACTCTCATATGCTTTGTCGCTTTTCTTTTTTGCAATTGCTATCATCTTATCTGCAATATCCAGTCCTATAACCTCAACTCCTCTTTTGAAGAGGGCAATGGTAAGATCTCCTGTTCCACAGGCAATATCCAGTACTTTTTTTGGTTTACGCTTCATAACTCTCTTTACCAATACTCTTCTCCAGTATTTGTCAATTCCAAACGAGAGCAGATGGTTAAGAATATCATAACTTTCCGCAATATTATTAAACATTGCAGATATGCCGGCCCTATCTTTATTTAATGTTCCTGCCATTAATTAATATAATCCTGAATAAACCCGAAAGAGAGTTCATCCATACGGAGTTCTCCTTTGGTTACGTGACCTAAAAGGGTAATTTCAAGCCCGTTGTTATATATATAGTCTACGAATTTACCCTCTTTATCTGCACTGACACTAACAAGAATTGCAGGATTATTGTCTTTAAAAAGAAAATCCTTGTCACATAATTCGGCATCGGATGTAATATCAAAACCAAGCAGCCTTACCGAGCACGATTCTATAAGTCCTGCAAAAAGACCATCTCTGTTTACAGAGTGTGCACTGGTTAATAGTCCGTTATCTATAGCGTCCAGAACAACCTCAATTGTTGAGCTGTTATCATCCTCTTTACCTGAGTAATCTCCAAGAAGATAGATAGTATCTCCCTTTTTGTTGAAGTTCATAGGAATTTTGTTTTTCCCACCCGGGAGAAAGCTATCGTAAGGATTTTTTGAGTATCTGGAAATGCTCTCCCGTAACTCTGTGCTAAGAGAAAGGATGCCCGCTATTTCATTCAGGTCGTCAATGTCTACTATCTGTTTTATAAAATTTTCGTTCATCGTAGTGATGGTTTTTATTTTTTTGCTAAGTTACAAAAAAAAAATTTATATTTGCAGTCCCTAAGCCCAGATGGTGAAATTGGTAGACACGCTACTTTGAGGGGGTAGTGCCGGTTACGGTGTGCAAGTTCGAGTCTTGTTCTGGGCACCAAAAAAATAATAGGATGACCAAATTTTGGTCATCCTATTTTTTATTCTAAAGTGGTCAATATTTATACTTACAGTGTCAGCACGAATCCTATTTGCTTCTAAGTTACTCTGAGGGCCTGTTTTTTTACCACGAAATCACCCTTTTTAACTCCCAGATTATCTGCAATAACATCACATTTGACCATTAAAAGGAAGTATATAGTTTTATCTGTTTTCCCGAATAATCCATCGAGGTTACCTTGACCTTTAGAAATTATAACATCAGCACTATCAAAAGCTTTGACAAACTCTTGTGAACATTGCTCCAAAATTGTTGAAGGAGCATCATACCCATTTGATATTACTTTTGTTGCACTCTCCATCCCTATATATATTGCATCTTCCATTATAGCATCATTAATAATAGCAGATCCACGTACTACATAAGTAAGGTCTGGATGCATTATTGTCTCAATAAAAAGTTTATCGAATACTATTTCACCACAATTATCTCCAAGGTATAACACTTTTTTCGCTTTAAGTAGATCTTGCTTCAGCTCTAATGAGTCATCAATTTTAAAGTTATTAATAAAAACACCTGCTAATGCAGCTTCCAGATCTATGTCGTCTGTTATTCCATAATCAATTATATTACCTGCAATTGCCAGACGTAGAGCTGTATCAAAGCTGTCGAAAGATGTTATTACTC
>JAUYTH010000003.1 GCA_030695165.1 Bacteroidales bacterium | reverse complement strand
AAAGCCTAATTTTAAGGTTCTTGGAAAAAGATATACAAAACAGATGAAGGAGATTTCAAATGCTTTTGCTAACTTCACACAAGAGGAGATATTTGAGATTGAGTCAAGCGAAAGTTACAAGATTCACCTTAGTGAAGGAGTTGTTGAGATAACCCCCCAGGACGTAGAGATAACATCGGAAGATATGCCTGGATGGCTGGTTGCATCGGAGGGTAAACTCACTCTAGCACTGGATATTACAATTACAGACGAGCTTCGACGCGAGGGAGTTGCAAGAGAGCTTGTAAACAGAATACAAAACCTTAGGAAAGATTCAAATTTTGATGTTACCGACAAAATAAGGATAGAGCTTGAGAGCAGAGAAGAGATAGTGGATACCCTTACTGTTTATAAAGAGTATATCTGCAACCAGACTCTGGCATCGGAGCTGATTATCAACAATAACATTGAAGGGGGGAACGATATTGAGTGGGACGAAGGGGTTTTAAAAATAAAACTGGTAAGGTTATAAAGATTACACAAGTGATACACGAGAGAGATAAATATATGCAAATTGCAGTAGATCTTGCAAAAGAGAATGCAGCTTCTTTGAGCGGAGGGCCATTTGGGGCGGTTATTGTAAAGGGCGATAGAGTTGTTAGTGCCTGCTCTAACACGGTCACTCCCAATATTGACCCGACTGCTCACGCAGAGGTTAATGCCATTAGGCAGGCTTGCAGTGAGCTTGGAACCATAGATCTATCGGGATGTACCCTTTACTCCTCTTGTGAGCCGTGCCCGATGTGCCTCTCGGCTGCATACTGGGCCAGGGTAGATAAAATCTACTTCTCTGCCGGGAGAGACGATGCCGGCAAGGCTGGCTTCAGTGACGCCTTTATTTACGATGAGTTTACGCTACCTCTTGAGAAGAGGTCAATTCCGATTGAACAGATTCTTAAGAATGAGGGTCTTGAGCCATTTTTACTCTGGGATAAAAATGTTAACAAGATACCGTACTAACCACTATTTTTTATCTACTATTTATTATTATCTTTACGCTTTCTTAAAAAAAAGAGATATGACAACGAAAGGGAAACTAGCAGAAGAGGCTTTGAAGAAGGTTCGCTACAGCGACGAGGAGCTTCAGATGTTTAAAGAGCTTATACTTCAGAAACTGGAGATTGCAAAAGAGGAATATCAGCAACTTAAAGCTGCTGTGACTCATAGTTCGAGCAACGACACAGAGGACACATCACCAACATTCAAGGTACTTGAAGAGGGTGCATCTGCTCTCTCAAAAGAGGAGGCAGGTCAGCTTGCCCAACGCCAATATAAGTTTATACAATCCCTGGAGGCATCACTGATTAGGATTGAGAACAAAAGTTACGGAATTTGCCGGGAGACCGGGAAATTGATTCCTAAGGAGAGATTGCTTGTGGTTCCTCACGCAACTCTTTCGGTTGAAGCAAAAAATAAGAGAGACTAAAACAGATGAGCTTTTCACAGGGTAAAAAAATCACTTTACTGGTTGTATTATTGCTTGTTATTGATCAAGTCGTAAAGATTTGGATCAAAACCAATATGACTATAGGTGAGAGTATCCCTGTTCTGGGAGATTGGTTTCAGATCTACTTTATTGAGAACAACGGAATGGCCTTTGGAATGCAATTCGGAGGCACTTTCGGTAAACTTGTGCTCACCCTCTTCCGAATGGTACTCATAGGGTTCATAATATACTATGTGAACAAACTTATTAAAGAGCGAGCTCCTGCCGGGGTACTATATGGTGTTTCCCTTATTCTTGTAGGAGCCGTAGGGAATGTGATAGACAGTATCTTTTATGGCGTGATTTTCAATGAATCTACCTATAGCACAGTAGCCACCATCTTTCCTCAGGGGGGGGGGTATGCTCCGCTCTTCTTTGGTAAAGTTGTGGATATGCTCTATTTCCCCTTAATAGATACCACTCTTCCGGATTGGGTCCCCTTTAGGGGAGGCGAAAAATTTATCTTTTTCCGGCCTATTTTTAACATTGCAGATTCGTGTATCACCATTGGAGTGGCATATCTTCTGATATTTAAAAGAGGGTTCTTTGCAACAGACAAAAAGAGCTAGCAACACAAAACATTTAATAAAGAGCTTATTAACACAATAAAAAAGAGGGTGTAAAAAATAATTTTACACCCTCTTCCTTTTGAAAATTCAATCTACGGTACTTTGTCTAAAAATCCCTTTATCTTAATTTGTCCATAAGTTTTTGTCTTGAGAAGTGGATCCGGCTCTTAACAGTTCCCAGGTGAAGGCCCAACTCATCTGCAATCTCCTGATATTTAAAGCCGTTATCGTGCATCTGGAAAGGAATCCTAAACTCCGGCTCCAAAGAGTTAACCACAGATGTTAGTTCGCGGAACCCAAAATCTGTCTCCGGACCATAATCCGAAGGCTTGTTATTTATGACAAATTCGTGTACATCTTCATTAAAAAGAGACTGCCTTTTTGTCCTGCGACGGTAATCATTGATGAAAGTGTTTTTCATAATGGTGTAAACCCACGCCTTAATATTGGTGTGTTCGTTAAACTTCTCCTGATTGTTGAAGGCCTTAAAAAAGGTCTCCTGAACCAAGTCTTTGGCGTCATCTCTGTTTGATGTTAAGCTATATGCGTATCTGGACAGGTTTGTCTCCAGCTCCAGTATTTCAATTTCGAAAGTTTTACTTTTCATACTATTAGGTTTATATATTTGATATGAATAGCCAATTAATTAGTGAATTGTACTGACAAATATTATGCCATAATTACACTCTAATTTAAACAATTATTTTTGCTTCTACCAAAAAAATAAATATCTTTGCAGCCCAATCAAAAGGAGAGATG
>JAUYTH010000358.1 GCA_030695165.1 Bacteroidales bacterium | reverse complement strand
AAAAATACATAAAATACCGAAACGGACTTTGTATAATACAGATGTGATTGCAAATCTGTCTGTTTCGTGTGATCCACATCTATAGAATGTTGGATATCTATTATCTTCGAAAATATCTGTTAAATCAAATACTTCTCTTTTTTGTATCATCTTTAATTTATACTTAAGAGCTTTCCTAATTCTTGCCTTGGTAAGATTATTGCTCCCGAAATCCCAATTATATTCTATCCTTCTGTTTGGTTCTGACATATTTAATACATTATTATTTAAACCTACTGACGAGAAATATAATGAATCATCATAAGTGTAAATGGAGCCGGTTGTTAATCCAATTTCAGGCATCTCATCTTCTCCTAAGCATTTGTCTATAATAATCTTGTTTTTAGACGAATAGTAAACTGCTCGATACTCATTGCTTGAAAGAAATAACAAAGTATCCTTGTTTATCGCATAGACATTGTTATATGATTTAACCTCTTCGGGAAGCTTTGTTTTTGAAATAAAATTTCCATCTAAATCAAAAGTCAGTATAAAGCCCCAGGGTACTAAAAGAATAAGTTGATCATTAAAACTATTGATGTTAAAATCTTCAACTCGTTCGTACTCTTCCGGACCTCTTCCCAACCTGTTGATTTTGAATAGGTAGTTCCCTGTTGAATCAAAGCAAAAAATTACCTGAGACCTACTATCAAAAATATAAAACCTATTTTTATAAGGAATCACTTTTGATATTCCTTTAATAAGAGATTCGTTGTTTGTCTCCAATTTTAATATACTGATTGAATCGGCAAGATCAAAGATCGAAACCTCATCGTTTCTCTCCAGCTCAATTGATGATGTGTCGTCGTTACTTTGACAACTGCAAAGCGAAATGAAGATGATTGTATAGATTAAATTTCTCATAAAATAAGTATGAATTAATATAAATTATTAACGCACAAAATCTCTTCGAATATATCTAATAAATTATTATTTAACAAATATTTACATCTTTATTTTGGGAGTAGGGCTGAATCTTTCTGCCAGTTTAACACGCACACTAGTAGCAGTTAACGAGAATTTTCACTCTTACAGAGTTTTGAAAGTTGCACTTTCTCACCATCAAATTGCCTCCTGTCTAAATCGTTAAAACGGAATTCATATTTGAGTTGCATGTATCTGTCATTGACTTTCTTTAGTGCCTGGACTGTATGACTCCTTTTTATCTCCTCTTCTATATTATTGAAACAATCCATCGGAATCTTCTCTATCATTCTCCCTCCTAATGTAAACCAGACTTCAAACGGTTTGCCTCCGGGAAAATAAACAATGAATATTCCTATATAATCGTTTGTAAAAGTCAACTTCTTATAATCATTGTAGTCTAATGAATTTTTAAAAATTTCAAAAATCTGGATATATTCATCTTTTGAATATAATCCACCCCCGTGATCTTCAACATACTCCGGGTATCTGTCTGTCCCGAAAGTATTTTTAATATTCGAAATACTGATGCTGATTTTTTTATTATCCAACCAAAAATCCTTTGCATTATATTCACTCTTCTCGCCCTTGATTTTATATTTAAAATTTGGGTTAACTCTGTTTTGTGAAAAGACATGATTAACTAAAATAGCTAATATTGTGATTAATGTGAATTTAAATATTGCTTTCATGGTTATGTGTTAATTTAATGTATTATAACAATTAAAAATTGAAATCTGCCTGGCTCAAGGAGAACAATTTTCCTCAAAAATTATGACTTAAAGGGAACATAATCCCCAAAAATTATAACTTAAAGTGATTATATCCCCAAATTCACAAGAACCTTGAGAAGGTTACGCCAATTTACAAGAAAAACAGTGAAACACCCACAACGCTGAGGATTGCTCCCAGAACTTCGATGAAGCTTATCTTCTTTTTGTAGAGCAGGACATACGGGATTAGGATTATGATGGGTGTGGTAGCCATAATTGTAGATGCAACGGCTGTGTTAGTGTGCTGGACGGCCATTAGCGAGAGTGATACTCCTACAAACGGGCCAAAGATGGCTCCCATAAATATCGCTGCAACTGCTTTGCGGTCCTTTATCCCTTTGCGCAGAAGATCAGCTCTGCGGGTAAGGAAGATGATAAGTGCAAAACCAATAACTCCGGTGATGATTCGCATCTGCGTGGCAGCAAACGGGATAAAATCTGCAACCTGCGAACCTTTGGAAGCAACGGCGTAGTGATTCATCCCAATCTTGCTTAATACAATTCCAAGCCCCTGTCCCAGAGCCCCTCCCAGCCCGAGCAGTACCCCTTTTAAAGGTAGGTGCAGATGTATCCCCCTCTTCGCAGAGATTCCCGGATCTGTCACCACAGAGATGCTGCTCACCCCGGCAACCAGGGTCTCATCTTTTATCTGCTCACTGCCGTTTGATTGAGAACCGTTTGATTGAGAACCGTTTGGTTGAGAAGCGTTTGATTGCGAAGTGCTTGGTTGAGTTTTCCCACCCCTTTTAAGTATTGAGATTGCGATTCCGGTCATTGTTACCGCCATTCCAAGGAACCCCATCGGGGAGAGATTCTCTCCAAGCATCATCCACCCGAAAAAGGCTGCGAAGGGTGGAGCAAGGGTCATTAGAAGCTGAGAGAAGCGGGCAGTTATGAGGATGTAGGAGTAGAAAAGGCACAGATCTCCAAAGACAAAGCCCACCAAACCGGAGAGCGACATCCAGAGCCAGGTTTTGCCATCTGCATTAACCGGCAAAAAAGAACCGGTAGTGAAATAGAGCAAAGCTCCCAGCAGGAAGAAGGCAAAGAAGAGCCTGAGCAGATTCACCGCCAGCGACCCGATTCTGTTTCCTGCAAATTCGAAAAAAAGTGCCGTAAATGTCCACGATACCGCTACCGCGATAGCAATGAGCTCTCCAAAATATTGTTGCATTTAACAGGGTTTTGAGTCGCAAATGTAGAAAAAATAAAGATAACCTTGGTCAGCTTACATTTCGTAAGCTGCCATATCCAGCAGGCCGTGGCCGGAGAGGTTGAAGAGCAGCACTTCGCTGCGGCCGGCCTCTTTGGCTTTAAGGGCTTCGCGGATGGTTGCGGCAATGGCGTGGCAGGATTCCGGGGCAGGAATTATCCCCTCGGTTTTGGCGAAGAGCCGGCCGGCGGCAAAAGTTTCTTGCTGATCAATTGCACAGGAGTTTACAAAACCATCTAGTTTAAGCTGGCTAACAATTTGTCCACCACCGTGGTAGCGGAGGCCGGCCGCGTGAATCTGTTCGGGCTGAAAGTCGTGGCCCAGGGTGTACATTGGAATTAACGGAGTCATTCCTGCGGTATCGCCAAAGTCATATTCCAGCACACCTCGTGTAAGCTTTGGGCAAGCGGCCGGCTCTGCAGCAATTAGCTCAACAGAGCGCCCCCCCGTAAGTTTGTGCCTGAGAAAAGGGAAGGAGATTCCCGAGAAGTTGGAGCCGCCTCCAAAGCAGGCTATCACCTTATCGGGATAGTCGCCTGTCATCTCCATCTGCTTTTCGGCCTCAAGACCAATAATAGTCTGGTGTAAAAGGACATGGTTAAGAACACTGCCCAAAGAGTAACGGGTGTCGGGTGTGGTCACGGCCATCTCTACAGCCTCCGAGATTGCCATCCCAAGACTACCCCTGCAACCGGGATCACTCTCCAAAACACTCCGGCCATAATTAGTTAAAGATGATGGAGAAGCGTGAACTTTTCCCCCATATGTATTGATAACAATTTTCCGGTAGGGTTTCTGCTCATAACTCTGTTTAACCATAAAAACAACCAGCTCTATCCCGAAGTACCCGCACGCAACACTCATTGCAGAGCCCCACTGACCGGCACCAGTCTCGGTAGTGAGTCTCATAATTCCCTGTTTACTATTATAATAGGCCTGCGCAATTGCAGTGTTCAGTTTGTGAGACCCCACAGGACTTACACTCTCATTTTTGAAATAGATCTTTGCCGGAGTGTCCAGAGCCTTCTCCAGCTTACGAGCCCTAACAAGTGGCGTCGGCCGGTAAATCTTATAAAGCTGCACAATCTCATCCGGAATGTCAATCCATCGCTGAGCAGAGAACTCCTGTGCCACCAACTCTTTTGCGAACAGCCCCTCCATCTCTTGTGGTTTAAGCGGCTCTCTGGTTTGTGGGTTAAGTAAAGGACGCGGCTGGTTTGGCATATCTGCCACAATATTATACCATTGCCTCGGGATTTCGCTCTCTGCGAGCTGGAATTTTTTGGTTGTTTTCATCTTGTTTGTTTTTAGAAAATATTGAATTTTTTTAGGTTTTGTTTGCAGATTGTGTTTTTGTGGTTGCGGTTTTTTTGCAGATTTCTTGCGGATAAGTTTTTTACAGATTAATATCAGTTGTTACAGCTGTTTTGCTCACCGGAAAAAATAAAAAAAGGCCCGGAGCGTGAGCGCCGGACCTTCGTATATCGGTTAAATTAAATTAATTCACTTTACCTACTTATCATCCAAACATAGCCGTGCTCACAGATCTTACCGAACTGTGCCACCACCATAGTTGTATGTTAAGGTTTTTTATCATCGTTTTTCTTCGGGGCAAATGTATAAAAAAAATTTGAACTGGCAGAGTTTTGTGAAACTTTTTAATTACAAGGCATTTAAAAAATTCATTTTTGGGAATTTAAATAAGTGGCTTTTTTATATTGCAGATAAACAGCTAATTACACAAAAGTCTGCCAGTTACCATCCTGGCTTTACCAAAAATATCGCGTTTAATCTCGACCGCTATGTAACCAGCCTCTTCGAAAATCGCGGCCGTTTCAACTGCAAGATTTTCGTTTACCTCCATAAAGATTGCACCTCCCGGTTTAAGATATGCAGATGCTAGCCTCTCCAGAGCCCGATAGAAGAGCAGAGGGTCCTCCTCCGGCACAAAAAGCGCCTCTAAGGGTTCATAATCAAGCACATTGGATCTCATTTGTGCTCTCTCCGACTCTTTGACATAAGGAGGGTTGCTCACAATTATATCCAGCTCATTTAGCGGAAACCCCTCAGGAGATTTTAGCAAATCGTAACTGAAAACATTTTGTGCAGATAATTTTTCGGGCGTAGATGAATACTCAAGTGCAGATAAGTGATGTGGTGCAGATGAGCGTTCGTACTCAAATGAACTTTCAAGTGCAGATGAATGATTGTGCAAAGAAGATAGGTTGCGTGCCGTAACTTCAAGCGCTTTGGGCGACAGGTCGCAGGCAAAGATTTGTGCCTGCGGCAGATTGTATTTCAGGGCAGCGGCAATACAACCCGAACCGCTGGCCGCGTCAAGAATTCTAAGCGATATCGGCTGGGAATCGTGACCAGCCGCGGGGCGAGATTGCCCGGCTGGGTGGGAATCAAGGCCGGCAGGCTGGCCCTCCTGGGTGGCGGGGTGAGATGGGTGGCCGGCAAGCTGGCTGTTCCGGGTGGTGATTTGGCTGAGGACCCAGCTGACAAGCTCTTCGGTCTCGGGGCGGGGGATGAGTACGCCCTCCTCTACGGAGATTTTTAGTCCAAGAAACTCTTGGTAACCAAGAATGTACTGGAGTGGGCGGGCGGCAGCAATCTGCTGCGCAGCACTTTCGAGTTCACCAATATGTTCGGGCGCAATTGCACCATAGGGCTCCACCAAATGCTCATAAGAACTAATCCCGCAAAAGTGCTGCAATAGCCTTGCGGCTATCGCCCGCCCCTCCTCCTTCCCATAAAGATGGCTCCCCATCTCCACAACCCTCTCAATATAATCCTTGTAAACCATTTTTTATCTTTTTTTCATATTCATCTCAGAGTTGTAGAGCTGAACAGCCCAAACATTCCCCGCAAAATCTGACGCATACAAAACCCCTTCACTAACCACGATATTCCCCAAAACAGGAGCCCCAAGATTTATCCGCCAGCGGAAAACCCCGTTACGCGCATCCACACTGTACAGATACCCGTCATTTGCACCAAAATAGATCACCTCCTCATACTCAACGCCACTCCCGGGTGCAACCCCGCGTTCTCCGCCATCCCTGAGACTCTCGCCGCTTCTATCCACTCTGTCCAAAAACGCTCCGCTCTCTACAGTCATCTGAAAATCTTTGGTATATGGCGCAGTATAAATTAGAGCCGGGTTGGTCTTGAAATTCCAGAGCTCTTTGTACCCGTTCTCCCGGTCAAATGCTGCAACCCCCTTATCTGTAGTCCCTACAATAAATAATTTATCGGTCACCACAGGGCGGGAGTTGTTGTTAATGGTATAATTGATCGCGTGCTTGACCAACTCTTTGCCGCTCAGAGGATCTACCTCCATTATATGACCCGGCGAAGCGTAAAAGAACCTCCCCTTAAAGAAAACAGGCGAGTTATCTGCAATCCTGGTATCATCATCCTTTTTCGCCCACAAAAGTTCTCCCGTAACAGCGTTGTGTGCAAACCGACCTGTCCAGTAAGCCGCAGTAAGCAAAACTCCAGACTCCGGCTCCACCATAGGGGAGGCCACGGTACACACACCACCCCGCCAAGCCGTATTCTTCCACAAAACCTCTCCGTTTGAGACCTTAAGCGCCGTAAGATAATGGCCGTGACCCGCATAAACAATCCCATTATGAACTGTCACCCCCTGAGTATAAACAGGATGCAACTCCTTCTCCCGCAAAGACTTGCTCCACAAAACCCTCCCCGACAATGCCTCAATCGCATACAAATTTCCAACCACATCACACGCAAGCAGAGTCCCCTCCCAAAGCGCCATATTGTTCTTGACAGAGTTGAGCAGAGGCACCCTCCAAACAACCGACCCGTCACTTTTGCGCATCGCGTGAATCGCACTCCCACCCTTCCCATTATCGTCAAAAGTTGCAGATACCACCAAATCTCCCACTACCAAAGGCGATGTCATAAATGTATGGCTCCCCAAAGATGTCACCCACTTGATTGCCGGTCTAAAGGCATCCTCCTTGCGCGGAGTGAACTCCCCAATATCTGCAGGTACCCTCGCCACCCCCTTCACAACCATCCCGTTGCCGAATTTAGCCGTCACTATTACAGATGCAGTTACCCGGGTCGCACTTGCCCCCGACACAGTTGCCACGGATGCTCTCCCCCCTCCCGGAAGCGTTGCCCGCCAAGTCCATTCACTCACTTTCTGCAGATGATAATCTGCCCCGTTAAACCTGGCCGTCACCTCCGCCACATCCGTTCGTGTGTCATAGACACTGGCTATCAGCTCATAACTACTATCTGCAGATTCTTTCTCGTTTGCAGATAATTTGTTTTTTGCAGATTCTTTCTCGTTTGCAGATAATTTCTTATTTGCAGGTAATTTGTCTTTTGCAGATGCTTGCTTTCCCAAAATATTTGCCGGGTAGATTGTAGCTGAAAGATGCACTTTCAGCGATGCGTAACGTATCTCGGAATCCAGATTCCCGTTGCGGTCAAATTTTATCAGCCTAAAGGAGGATGGGGTGTGATCTATTCCACCCTTATTGGGAGACATCGTTGCAATGGTCGTTACACCCGTCCTCGGAGATCTCTCCAATAGATTAATATGATAATGGGCATACAGATAGGCCTTGAGATTATAATCCAGAAGATTTACAGATACCTTCTCCCCTTTTAAGAGGAAATCATCTCCATAACCTATAAAATGGTGATCCATCAAAATAACCGGCATACCCACAGGTATTGCATCCAGATCTTTTTTTAGCCAGGCGTATACATCATCTGCACTATAGGAGGGCTTTCTATCTCCCTGCAGTACAGGGATGTTAACGAAGTGAACCCCTCCGCTGTTAAATGAGTACCACACCGGCCCGAACAACTCTTCATACAACTCCTCGCCGTAGGCACCATCTACCAAATCGTGATTTCCCAATGTGTAAACAGCCCTCACCCCAAGATTGCCCGAAGTAAGCTCCCGGGCGTGAAACCTCAACCCATTCTCATAGCAGATATCCCCATTGAAAAGCACAAACGCAGGCCTGTTATAGACAACATACTCCTTAAGCACATCCACCCAATCCTTGTGGATTCTCGCCTCAGTATCACCCAAATGCAAAAACTCCGAACGCACCGCCGGACTCTCAGACCCTTCCGACATCCTTTTAGAATCTCCCACACTCTCAGAACGTGCCGCCACACTCTTAACCACCCTAAAGACCAACTCATCTGCACCATCCACACTACCAATACCCCCCTTGCCATCAACCCTATAAAAGAAACTCCCCACCTGCTCATAACCGTCCGGCGTACTCATAAACACAAACCTCGCCCGCTCCGCGGGCACAAACGAAAACCGCCCACCCGCATCACTCTTGCACACACCAAACCCATCCGACACCACAACCCCCGCAACCCCCCGGCCATTTTCGTCCAACACAACGCCCCGAACAACCTCTATATTTAAAACCTCAGATTGCTCACCCTTACCAAGTTTGCCGGAAACACTACTTGCCGCAATAGTTGAAATAGTGCAGATTAGCATCACAGCAATTAAAAATACTCTTTGTAGAATTTTTATCATCTCCTAATTTTTTTACGATTAATTTTGGTGCTTGAAGCTTTTCCGATGCAGTTAGATACCTATCCTCTGGTCAGGTCAATAGTAAAACATTATCATCATTCACCATTAAAGTTACATAAAACGAAAGAAATACTTCTAAAAATGCAATTTCACAGTAGAAGTAATTTGTATTGCTATAATCCGAACAAAAATAAACATTTATACACAAACAAAACAGGTGTAAAAGAATTGTTGATTTTCTGTTTGAGTTTTCACTGATAATAATGAAGCCTTTTCTCTAGTCAAAGTTTATACCTATTTAGATGTTTTTTGTTTCAGATGAGCAATCATAAATACTGGATTATCTTCATCATCAAGTCCAAAAACAAATTCTTTAAGCTTATCTAGCTTATTTGGGAATTTTACTTTCAATCGAGTTTCATTGAAATATTCCGGTGTCAGTTTGTCTAGCATATCAATAGCACTATATGAAGCAAACCACATGTTTTTATCATACTGCATCATGTTTGAGAACCCACCATCAATATCGTTGTAAATACCCCTAAATTGTTTGCTGATTTTAAACAGCTCACTTGACATTGATCCCAAAAGATATTGATCTCATGTAGTTTTATCGTAAGCTGTT
>JAUYTH010000345.1 GCA_030695165.1 Bacteroidales bacterium | reverse complement strand
GCATATATGAGTCAAAGCCGGTAGTAACCAGAACTCCGCCAACAATAAATGAGAGCAGCTCCTCCTGTTGATTTAGATCTATTATATTGGCATACTGTAACATTGCCTCAGGAGAGCTTTGGAGTACCTCAAGATTAACTACAGGTATGTTTGGCATAGCGTCCGGGTAGTTCTTGTAAATCGCCCCTCTTTTTTTGAGTCCTAAGTTGAACTCATCCTCCACATAGACCGGACACTCGTTAAGCGCTTTTACAACCAGGTCATAGTCTGCCTTAGTGTTGATATATCTGGGCCGGATCTTTATATCTATATGAAAGTTGCCGAGACTTCCGCTAACCTTCTCTATTGTAGCTCCGGTAAAGAGTGTTATGTTACGGTAACTCTTGATCTCTTTAAATAGCTTATAGACAACCTCTTTACTATTCTCTCCGGTGGTGAACAGACTCTCCTGCTGTACGATGTGACCGCCGACAAAAAAATCTTTTTCAACCAGGTAGACCTCATTCCCGCAACGGGCAAGATCTATTGCGGCCTTCATTCCAGAGACTCCTGCTCCAACAACCAGTGCAGATTTTTTTACCGTGAGCTCAATATTATCAAGCGCCTGTGAGTGTGAAACCCGTTTTATACCTGCCCGAATTAACCCCGCAGCTTTAACTGTAGCCTCTCTAGGGTTATCTGAATGGGGCCACGAACACTGTTCGCGAACATTCACCTGAACATAGTTATTGGGGTTAAGACCTCCCCGTGAGGCCACATTTTTAAAGGTGTGAAGATGCAGTTTGGGAGAGCAGGATGCAACCACAATCGCATCGAGATTAAAGTTCTTAATATCTTCAATCATCTCTTTCTGATTTGAGTCTGCACAGGCAAACATCACATCTTTAGAGACAACAACACCATCCTCCTTATGGAACATTCTGCCCAGCTCCTCAACATCTACATAGTCTGAGATATTTCCTCCGCAGTGACAAATATATACGCCAATTCTCTCTTTCATCTTACACATTTTTAATAAAAGTGAAATGTTTAGCCGGGTTTATCTCCTTGCTGTTGAGATAACCGGCAACCTCTGATGCTGCACATCCGGCAGAAAGTATAGAGTCAGGGATATCCTTAGGGCCTGAGGCTGCACCCGCAACAAAGACCCCTTTAATAGTTGTCAGGGATGGAGTGAATAACTCATCTGTCTGTTTCACGAAATTGAACTCATCCAGTTCAAGCTTCTCGTTGGTAAACATTGCCGGAATCTCTTTATTTGGCAGAACACCCACAGAGAGAACCACCAGGTCGTGTTTGGCCTCTTTTACCACACCCTTTGTAACATCCTCATAACGTAATATGAGATCTCCGCTGCCATTTTCATTTTCTCTAATCTTTGCAACCTTCCCCTTAACAAAATTAACTCCCATAGATTTGGATTGCTGGAAGAACTCCTCGTACCCTTTGCCGAATGCACGGATATCTATGTAGTAAATTGTAATATCTGCCATAGGCAATGCTCCCATTAGAAGCTGCGCCTGTTTAATGGAGTACATACAACATATTTGAGAGCAGATAGGGTTGTTTGAGCACTCCCCGCTGCAACTCTTGTTCTCCATTGAGGAGTCTCTTGAGCCCGTACACAACACATATGCAATATTGTCCGGAGATTTCCCGTCTCCCGGCCTGAGAACATTATTGTAAGGCCTGGTAGGGGCGATGAGCCTGTCCATCTGCATAGAGTCAATTACATTGGGATACTTTTCGTAGCCATATTCAGGCTTTCCGGAGGGTGGAAAGAGCTTATACCCTGTTGATACTACCACAGATTTTACAGTGGTGTAGTGCTGTTCTCTCTTTTGAGAGAAGTCGATTGCGTTTGCGGGACAAATAGTGAGACATTGGTGGCATTCTCGGCAGTTACTGCAATCCAGGCACCTTTGAGTGCTTGCCATTAGCTCATCTTGGGTATATGTAAACTCTACCTCGTCAAAGCTCTTTATCCTATCCTTTAACGGAATAGATTTATTCTCTACTGAAGAAGATGTCTTGCCTGTGTAGCGTTTTAGCACCTTAGCCTTATCGGCTGCAGGTAGTTTGTCTCCACTCTCAAAATCCTCCATATTGAGGTTGTTGAGAAATTTGTCAATATAGAATGCTGCTTTTTTCCCCTGGCCGGCTGCCTCAATAAGGGTAGTTGCTCCGGTTACGGCATCTCCCCCTGCAAAAATATATGGAACCGAGGTTTGAAGACTCTTTTCGTTTACCTTGATTGTTCCCCCTCGATTCATCTCTACCTGATTTACAAACGGAGATGTAGATGGTTTTAGCCCTATAGCCTCAATAACATAGTCTACATCTGTAATATACTCCGAACCTTTTATCGGATCAGATCTTCTTCTACCGCTTGCATCGGGATCTCCAAGTTTCATTTTTATAAGTTCAACCTTTTCCAGCTTACCGGATAGACTTAAGAATCGCACAGGGTTACGCAGAGTGACAATCTCTACACCCTCCTCTTCGGCCTCTTTAATTTCAGGAGCAAAACAGGGCATCTCATCACGGCTTCTTCTATAGATTACCTTTACGCTCTTTGCACCAAGTCTCATTGATGTTCTTGCTGCATCTATAGCGGTGTTACCTCCGCCTATTACCATTACATTTTTTCCTGTAAGATCCTCTTTTTTACCGATGTTGGCCTCTCTAAGAAAATCGAGACAGGAGACAACTCCATTTAGGGATGAGCCTTCAACTCCAAGTGATACTGTATCGTGTGTCCCCACAGATACAAAAATTATATCGAACCCCTCATCCTTAAGTGCTTTTAGATTCTCAATTTTTCTATTACACTCGATCTCTACTCCAAGAGCTGTGACGTTCTGGAGATCTCTGTCTACAATGTTTTTAGGGGCTCTATACTCAGGTAGTGCCAGCCTTAGCATACCGCCTGCCTGGGGTGCCGCCTCAAATATCTTAACAGCGTGTCCCTTAAGTGCCAGATGGTAGGCTGCAGTTATCCCTGCCGGTCCTGAGCCTATTACGGCAATCTTCTTTCCGGATTTGTATTTTATATCCACTGCCGGTGCAATAGGATATTTCTCGTAGTAGTAGTCAGAAAAAAATCTCTTTATCTTACGAATATCGACAGATGAGTCCAGTCCTGCCCTTGTGCAGGCATTTTGGCAAGGGGAGTAGCAGGCTCTGCCCAGACTTCCCGGAAAGGGTATATCCTCCAGATGGAGTTTCATTGCCTCTTCGTACTGACCGTTTCTGGCCAGTGATATATAGCCGTATGCCTTTACTCCTCCGGGACACTCGTTAATACAGGGTGCAGATGTGCCCTCTCTCTCAATTGTCGCAATCCGGGGATTTGCCAGACTAAAGGGGATATAGGCAACTTTGCGTCCAGCAAGGTTAGTGTTATACTCATCTGCCCTTACCTCCGGACATACAACCTCACACTCCTGACACCCTGTGCAGTTCTCCTGAATTACATATCTCGGATTTTTGCCTATACTAACATTGAAGTCATTTCCCTCTTTGAATATGCTGTCTATGTCGCTGTTAAGCATAAGTGTAATATTGGGGTGCCTTGCAGTCTCAGACATTTTTGGAGTGGTTATACAAGCTGCACAGTCGAGAGTGGGGAAAACCTTGCTCAGCTGAATCATCTTACCCCCTATTGAGAGCCCGTTCTCAACCAGAAGCACCTTATGATCCATATCTGCAAGGTTAAGAGCTGCCTCTTGTCCTGCAATACCACCTCCAATAATTAGGGTGTCGAAATTTTTCTCACTTTGACTCATCTTGACTTTATTTTAGCTATTCTGCAACTGGTTATTCTCTAAGGATATATCTCCAAGTCCAACCAGAATTTTGGAAAAATTATCCATATGATTGGCAAAAGGCTCTGCGCATACAGAGCAGATAGCTGCCATCCTTATACGCTTGGGACTGATATTATTGGCCTTCATCAAAACCTGGGACTCCTCAATGATTCTATTTGTATGCTCTTCGCATCTAGGGGTGAAAGAGCACTCGTGGCCGTCTGCAGCAATAAAGACTCCGTCAAACCCCCTTTTGAAGGCGTGAAGTATCCATCTGGGCTTTATCCCGGATGAGCAGGGTAGACTGATTACATAAACGGCAGGAGAGTAGTGAAGCTTTCTCAATCCTGCCTGGTCAATGCCGGGGTCGGAAATTTTATCGGTAGAAAAAACCAGTATTTTTGGCTTGAAATTTTCGTCTGACATACAATTCCCTGCTTAAATCTAGGCCTTCTTAAGGAAAAGTCTTGTAAAACTATCCTCTTCTACCATTCCAAGGAAATCGTGCTCCATTTTGTTGCACCATCTTGGAATATCGTGTTTTGTTCCCTCATCTGCAGACAAGATCTCCATAATCTCACCGGATTCAATCTCACCGATAGCTTTTTTTGCAGCTAAAAGTGGCCCTGGACACGCTGTTCCTCTTGCATCTACCGATTTAGCAACTGTTGCATTTTTTAACTCTTCTGTTGTCATAACTATGTTGTTTATTTAATTACTTTTAAAATTTTAATACTCTTTTTGGTATTTATACGAAAAGCTGAGCTGCGCTCTCGCCTGCATCGGTTACGAAAGTTGCAGCACCTGCATATTTGAAATGTGGGTAGTCAATAAACTCCTCTTTCTTAAAGCCCATAAGATCCATTGACATTTCGCAAACAATAATCTCAACTCCAAGCTCCCCTGCTGTTTTGAACATCTCGTCAAGAGATAGCACATTATGTTTTCTCATAAGGTATTTGATCATCATAGGACCCATACCTGCCATATTCATATTGGAGAGTTTAAGCTGATTCTTCCCATTAGGAAGCATAATGCCAAACATCTTTGAGATAAAGTCTTTTCCTTTAGGATTTTTGGTTTTGTCTCTAAGGGCGCTCAGTGCCCAGAAAGAGAAGAATATTTTAACTTTTGTATCCATTGAGGCTGCTGCAATCGAGATAATCATTGTAGCAAGGATCTTATCCATATCTCCTGATACACAAGCAATCGAAAGTTGGTCCTTTCTGCTGTTCTGTATTTTGGTTACACTTTTTTGCAACTTTTCTATCTGCTGTTGCAATTGCTGGATCTGTAATTGTAAATCTTCCTGCATATTCGTATAAATTTGTTTATGCAAAGGAACGCTTTATATAGACTGAACTAGGATTTTACCTATGATGTTTAATTACTATTATTGTGATTTGAATCACATTTACTATATTTGCTCAGATTAATATCTTATTATGGAAATAAATTGTGCTCATTGTGAATTGAAATCTCCGGCAGCCGGAAAACTGACACCTCAGGAGACAGAGAAACTTTCAAATAATTGCCTTACAGTCACAT
The DNA here is from genome assembly GCA_030695165.1 of Bacteroidales bacterium. Taxonomy (GTDB): domain Bacteria; phylum Bacteroidota; class Bacteroidia; order Bacteroidales; family UBA932; genus Bact-08. The sequence continues at coordinate 7,847 of JAUYTH010000345.1, read as the reverse complement.
TTAAAAAGGGAGACTCTATTATTAAGCAGGGAACTTACTCTACAAATGTGGTCTACCTTAGGAGAGGACACGTAAAAATTCATATAGAGGGACCCTATCGAGTTCAAGTAGTGAGAATTGTAAAATCACCCAGCTATCTTGGATTGCCAACTACTTTCGGAGATAAAGTTAATCACTACTCTGTCTCTGCAATAGGAGAGTGTGATGTCTGTTTCATTGATATAACTACATTTAGAACACTGCTCACAACCAATTCAGATTTCAGCAACCAGATATTGATTGAGCTTTGCAAAGGTGAGCTTGAGCTGTACAATAAGTGTGTCAACAGAACCCAAAAGCAGATAAGAGGAAAGCTTGCAGATATGCTCATCGATTTTACAGACAATATTTTTAAGGCAGAGAGTTTTAATCTGAATATAACACAGGAGGATATAGGCAACCTGGTAGATGCCTCTCGTGAAAGCGTCTCAAGAGTATTGACTGAATTTGCAAAAGATGGAATAATTGAGATAAAATCAAAGAGGATAACTATCAGGGATCGCCAGATGTTGAATAATATAAGTAAAAACGGTTAAACAGGAAAATCAAGTGCATTACTCTATCTTTGGGAGGCATAGCCTCATTTTTTAGTTTAATGCCATTTTGTCCTATCTCGCTTTCTGGCAAATTATTTGTGACTATATTTGCAGTCCAAAAAGTGAAAAATAGTTTTGATAAATAATTAAGTAATGAAAAAGCATAAAAGCGATAGTGAAGACCATAAGGGGAAAGAGGATCCGGGAGTAGAGGAAAAAGGAGCAAGTGTTTTAAATGAAAGCATAGAGGGAGAGGTCTCCAAGCTTAACGATCGCTATTTGAGACTTGCCGCCGATTTTGACAACTTCCGCAGAAGAACTCTTAAAGAGAGGCAAGAGTTGATTCTCTCTGCAGGAGAGGATATGATAGTTGGCATTCTTCCTGTACTAGACGATTTCGAAAGAGCCTTTGAGATGCTTCATAAAGCAGAGGGAGATAACTCTACTGCTATAGAGGGGACAGAAATTATCTATAAAAAGCTTTTAAGTTTTCTTACCTCAAAAGGGCTTAAGGTTATAGATGCAATTGGAAAAGAGCTGGATACAGACTATCACGAGGCAATTGCGCAGATTCCTGTTAACGAAGCAAAAAAGAGAAACAAGGTTGTAGAGGTACTCCAGAAAGGGTACACCCTAAACTCGAAGGTGATTCGTTTTGCTAAAGTTGTAGTAGGTCAATAATTTAATAAGATGGCAAAAAGAGATTATTACGAAGTGCTTGGAGTCTCCAAAGATGCTGCTGCAGAGGAGATCAAAAAGGCCTACCGCAAGATGGCAATCAAATACCACCCGGATAAAAACCCGGGAGATAAACAGTCAGAAGACAAATTCAAGGAGGCAGCAGAGGCGTATGATGTCCTGAGCAATGCAGATAAAAAATCGAAATACGACCAGTTTGGACACTCAGGAATGAGTGGAAACGGAGGTGGATTCAGTGGTGGCGGTTTCTCAATGGACGATATATTCAGCCAGTTCGGAGATATATTTGGAGGCCATTTCGGAGGTTTTTCAGGTTTTGGTGGCTTTGGTTCTACCTCAGGCAGAGGAGGACGACGAGTAAACAGAGGATCCGATATTAGAATACGAGTCAAACTGGATCTTAAGGAGGTAGCACACGGAGCAGAGAAAAAGGTTAAGATAAATAAACAGGTCTCGTGCAGTGCTTGTGGAGGAAAGGGTGCAAAGTCCGAAGCCGATATTAAGACCTGCGATACTTGTAAAGGGGCAGGGCAGGTTACCAGAGTCACCCAGACTTTTATTGGTGCAATGCAAACATCATCTGTATGTCCTACTTGTAATGGTGAAGGGAAAATTATTTCAAAACCTTGCAACGTATGCTCCGGAAATGGGTTAGTAAAGGAGATGGAGGAGATAGCCTTCAAGATTCCTGCCGGAGTTGCGCAAGGTATGCAGTTGACAGTTCAGGGGAAGGGTAACGCAGCAAAAAGGGGTGGAGTTAACGGAGACCTACTTGTGGTTATTGAAGAGGAGGCTCATCAGGATCTTCAAAGGGATGGGAATGACCTTATCTACTCACTCTTTATATCAATACCTGATGCAATCCTTGGGGTAGATGCAGATATTCCTGCAATAGACGGGAAATTGAGAATAAAGGTCGAGCCGGGAACTCAGTCGGGTAAAATTCTTCGACTCAGAGGAAAAGGACTTCCGGATGTAAACGGTTACGGATTCGGAGATCTGCTTGTATATATTCAGATATGGACACCCAGAAAGATTGATAAAAATGAGAAGGAGCAGCTGGAGAAGATGCGCCTCTCGGAGAGTTTTAAACCAAACCCAAATAAAGAGGACAGAAACTTCTTTGACAGAATGAGAAAGATCTTCTCTTAAATTTAGTGAATGTTTTTAATAATCTTACAGGATGACACATTGCGGGGTTTTAAGCAGCAGCATCGGCAGACTTTTTTTCTCAATATTATTAACCTCAATTTTACTTGTCGGTTACAAAAAGGCGCAAGGGGATGAGAAGCGAACCTCTCTCAGCTACAGAGTACCTATAGATTTGCCGGTTTCACTATCTGGAAGTTACGGAGAGCTAAGAGCAACTCACTTCCACGCAGGAGTAGATTTGAGGGTGGGAGGGGTATCAGGCGCACCGCTTTTTGCTGCAGAGGAGGGTTATGTCTCCAGAGTCTCTGTCTCTCCTGGAGGTTACGGCAATGCAATTTACATAGATCACCCGGATGGTAAGACAACACTTTACGGACATATGCACGAATTCGTACCAAAAATTGCAAAGTGGGTGAGAGAGCAGCAATACAGTAAAGAGAGTTTTTCAATAAATCTATACCCGGAACCTGAACTTTTCCCAATAAAACGGGGAGAGGTGATAGGTAAAGCAGGAAACTCAGGATCATCCGGCGGTCCTCACCTCCATTTTGAAGTGAGGGAAACAAAAACCCAATTGCCTCTAAACCCTATAAGAGAAGCCGGGATAAATGTTACTGACAATATTCCCCCCCAAATACAAAAGGTTAATATCTACTCGATCTCAGGGGTAGCCTCTCTCCCTCAGAGAGAGATTATCTACTCATTAAAAGAGAGTGTGCAAAATGTGTTAACCGTAACGGATACTTTTTATGTTGCCGTTTTAGGGATAGACAAACAGAACAACACAGTCGCAAAACTGGCTGTCGCGAAATATAGCTACTTCCTTGATGGGGAGAAGATCTTCTCCTTTGTTCCCGATAATATTCCATTTGACCAGGGGAGGTACATAAATAGTGTTGTTGAGTACCCTGAGAAGCAAGAGAACGGTTACTCAATGATTAAGAGTTGGGTTGAACCTGGAGGAGGGATAAAGTCAAATATAGATGCAATAAATGATGGACTCTTTATACTTAGGGATGACCAGGTTCACAATCTCAGAATAGAACTTTCCGATGAGCACGGTAATGTGGCAGAGAGAAGTTTTAAGATAAAGCGTGGAGCTTCATATAAACCGGGGATACTTAGTGACACTTTACGTGTTAAATCCGGAGTTATTATGCCCTGGTTTCTTCCGAACAGATTTGAAAGAGATGATATAAAAGTAACCATACCACCCGGATCACTTTACAGTTCAATATTTTTTGAAGCAGATAGTGAAAATGTTAATGGTTCAAAAGTGTGGAGTATTCACACCAATAAAACTCCCCTGCACAACTCAGGGAGAGTCTCTTTAAGGGCTAATGTACCCGACTCTTTGAGTACTAAGGCACTTATTGCTATGGTTAACGAGAGGGGAGGGTTAACCTCAATAGGTGGGAGATACAACGACGGATGGATTGATGCTTCAATAGGCTCTTTAGGAGCCTTTACAGTAGCATTAGACACTCTAATGCCCAGAGTCCTTCCATCCTTTAAAGATGGAGCAAATCTTGCAGGGAGGTCCTATATCAGGTTTACAGTTAGCGACGACTTGTCAGGAATTGCAGAGTATAGAGTCACTATAGACGACAAATGGATTCTGGCAGCTTACGATCCTAAAAACAGGAGAGTTGAGGTTGAACTCAGGAGTGACAAGATAACAAAAGGAGAGAGACACAATATAATTGTCTCTGTCACCGACAACTCAGGCAATACAAACAACTTTAAAAGCTCATTCATATGGTAAGAATTATTGGACTGATGTCCGGAACATCCCTTGACGGACTCGATATGTGCTACGTAGAGTTTGACTACAATGAGGGGCGATGGAGTTATAATATATTAAAGGCAGAGGATGAGGAGTACCCTCTTGAAATCAAGAATAAGCTGGCCAATGCCCAGACAATGAATGCACTGGAGTATGCACTATTCAATTCAGATTATGGTCTCTATCTGGGCCGTCGTGTTAAGAGTTTTATTGATAGGTACAAATTGAAGCCAGATTACATTGCATCCCACGGCCATACAATATTTCATCAGCCCGCTAAACGCTTTACCGCCCAGATAGGATCCGGAGCCGGAATTGCTGCAGAGAGTGGGGTTGACACGATCTGTGATTTCAGGACAACAGATGTGGCCCTCTATGGGCAGGGGGCACCTTTGGTGCCGGTAGGAGACAGAAATCTATTTGCCGAGTTTGACTACTGTCTCAATATGGGTGGTTTCTCAAATATCTCTTTCAATAATTTGGAGGAGAGATTTGCCTACGATATCTCTCCGGTCAACTATGTGTTAAACCACTATACCCGAAAGGTGGGGCTTGAGTACGATAAAGACGGGGAGATTGCCCGTAGCGGAAAGGTAAATTCAGCTCTTTTAGAAAAACTGAATGATCTTGATTTTTATAAGATCAAGGGGCCAAAGTCACTGGGACGAGAGTGGGTTGAGGAGGTTGTAATCCCTTTGATAGACTCATATGCAATTGGACTTGAAGATAGACTTGCAACCTATTGCGAACATATTGCATCGGTTACTTCGGGACATATTAAAAGTGGGAGAGTTTTGCTCACCGGAGGAGGTGCCTTCAATAAGTTCCTGGTGGAGAGAATGGGTGCCAATGCACCTCAGTGTGAGTATTATGTTCCGGAAGCAATGACTGTAAACTTCAAGGAGGCGCTTATCTTTGCATTCCTGGGTGCACTTTATGTACACGATATACCAAACTGCCTTAAAAGTGTTACCGGAGCAAAGTACGATAACATAGGCGGGGCTCTCTATAAAGCTGGTATTTAATAATAATTTTTGGTATGTAAGAATAAATTTCTATTTTTGCAGTCCCAATTAAAAAAGCAACCTCTTAACAGAACGGAAGAGTCTTTAATGTTGCGTTAATAAGATTAAAGAGATGGATTTAATTAAAATTGCAGAACAGGCATTTGCCGCAGAGGTAAAACAATTGCCTGATTTTAAGGCGGGTGATACAATTACCGTGACTTATAAAATTAAAGAGGAGAATAAAGAACGCCTTCAGAAATATCGCGGCGTTGTAATTCAGAGAAGAGGAACCGGCTCTACAGAGACCTTTACGGTACGAAAAATGTCCGGAAATGTTGGAGTTGAGCGGATTTTTCCTATCACATCTCCTTTTATTGACTCTGTTGAGATTAACAAACGCGGTAAAGTTCGTCGTGCAAGAATCTTCTATCTAAGAGAGCTTACAGGTAAGAAAGCTCGTATTAAAGAGAAAAAATACGTAGCAATTAAAACAGCTCTTGCTGAGTAGTATAATTGTTAAAATACCGGCCCCGTAGCTCAACTGAATAGAGTATCTGACTACGGATCAGACGGTTACAGGTTTGAATCCTGTCGGGGTCACTATAAAAAGAGGTTGTCTTTATGGGACAGCCTCTTTCTACATTAAACAAAGTGATCTTATAGAATTAATTTAGATTATATGGAAGCGTAAAGCGGAACGTAGAGCCCTCTCCCTCTGTACTCTCTGCAAAAATCTCTCCTCCATTTTTTTCAACAAACTCTTTACACAATATAAGACCAAGTCCTGTGCTGTATTCATTATTTGTTCCCTGTCGTCCGGTTGTTGCATTAAGAGAAAAAATCTCTTTAAGCATAACCTCAGGTATTCCTATCCCTGTATCTTTAACAAAGATAACAACCTTATTATCAAGAATACTGTCCCAAATAACTATCTCTCCCCCTGCATTTGTAAATTTAATAGAGTTTGAGACAAGGTTTCTAAATATAATATTAAGCATCTCCTTATCTGCAAAAACCAAAGTATCTTGCTGGATAATATTGATTAATTCTATATTTTTATTTCCTGCACTCTCTTTTAAAATTTGAAGAGACTCCTCTAAAGTAGAGTTGAGGTTTAAAATTCTAGGAATAAACTCCATATGCCCTATCTGAGATCTTGCCCAGGTTAGCAAATTTGTTATTAGCTCCATACTCTTTTGGGAAGATTTGAGGATAATGAAAGCACACTCCTCAACTCCCTTCATATTCTTATCGTTGATATTATCTACCAACATCTCTGTTAGCCCTTTTACTGCACTAAAAGGGCCCTTAAGATCATGAGCTATAATTGAGAAAAATTTATCTTTACTTGCTACTGCATCTTTAAGTTCATCTTTTTGCTTTGAAATAATATCATTTTTTGTATTAAGCTCTTCAAGAAGTGATTTGAGTTTTCTGTTTTTTCTGGCAACATTGATTGTTGCAATAAATGAAAATAGGAGGAAAAATGCAAAAAAAACAAGCAACATCACCATTCTTAAATTACGATTTTTAAGTTCGCTCTCTCTTTTTACATACTGATAGTCTAACTCTTCGAGCAGGAGTTTTAATCTAAGCTCTTCAAAGACGAAGTGTTTGGAGAGCTCTTCATTGTTCTGTATGAAAACAAAGGCATTTTTGTAATCACCTATAGTGCTGTAGCACCTTTGCAAAACTGTATTTATAAGATATTCGTAAAGCCTGATGTTAAATTTTTTTGAAAGCTGCAGTGCTTCTAGAGATAGTTCAATCGCTTTTGGTATGTCATTTATGTTATTTATGTATACCAGCGACTTATTATAAAGGACAAGAGGAAGATCTACATAATATCTAAACTGGTATATATCGGCAATAATTTTGTCAAATAATAAGATAGCTTCATCAGTTTGCCCTGTTGCCCGCAGATGGGATGCATAAATTATATCTGTAGATATAATTATGCTTTTTGAATTAGCACACGCTGCATAATGTTTCGATTGTGAAATGTAATAGAGGAGAGTATCCTCAGATTTTTTAAAATTGGGAACCATTAAGATAGCATCTTTGTATGGGAGTTTATTAACGTAGATACTGGTGTTGAAAGTTTCAAATTCAGGATTTTTAGCTAAGAATTCGTACTGGGTTGCGGCAAGTCGGTTATAGGTTTTAGCAATCTCCAAAGAGTCGTTTAATTTTATAAAGTATTCCAGAGCACTATTAAAATTGCTGAATGCTAAATTATAGTTGTTAGAGGCCCTGAGTGTCTCTCCTAAATCATTTTTTATGAGAGAGACCTCTCTTTGCATTGATCTCTTTTCATAGTAATCAAGAGCATAATTAAGTCTTTCTGCCGATATATTATAATCACCCCATTTTTTCCACGCAATTCCGGAAAGATGATTTGCTCTTGCATTTTCTTCTTTTAATGCCAATGAATCAGTTAAATGAATAGCTTTTTCTGCATAGGATACTGCTTCTAAAGTGTTCTCTTCAATACGGCATATTTCCAGAAGATAGAGAGCTTTCTGTTTGCTGTTTTGCTCAGTGTTGTATAAATGTAAAAGTGAGTCCTTTAATCTCTCTGTTGAGCTTATAGTAAAATTTGTAGAGTCTGTTTGGTAAAAGGATGCA
>JAUYTH010000331.1 GCA_030695165.1 Bacteroidales bacterium | reverse complement strand
ACCCCGAACTCACTGTAGATTTTGCAAAGGTGTTTATGAGTTCACTCCTGGGAGGAGTTTTAGGTATTCTGTTCCTGATTCCATTCAGAAAATATTTTGTCTCTGATATGCACGGGAAATATCCTTTCCCTGAAGCTACTGCCACAACTCAGGTTCTTGTAAGTGGAGAGAGCGGAGGCAGCAGTGCTAAGGTTCTTTTAATGAGCGGTCTTGTTGGAGGTCTTTACGACTTTATAGTCTCTACCTTTGGTTTCTGGTCTGAGGTTTTCTCATCCAGAGTTTTGCCTTTTGGAGAGATGGTTGCCACTAAGGCTAAGGTGCTTCTTAAGATAAACGTAGGTGCTGCAGTTCTGGGACTTGGATATATTGTAGGTCTTAAATATGCCTTTATTATATGCTGTGGCTCAATGCTCATTTGGTTCGGAGTAATTCCTCTGATGAATATCTTTTTCGGTGCACAGGTTATTGACCTGATGGGTACGGGTATAACTCAGACTATCTCACAGATGGCACCTGAACAGATCTTCCGTGATTACGGAAGGCATATCGGTATTGGTGGTATTGCCACAGCAGGTATTATTGGAATTATTAGATCTGCAGGTATTATTAAAACTGCATTTGGTATGGCTGCAAAGGAGTTCAAAGGTGGCCCGGATGTTAACACAAATGTTCCCAGGACTCAAAAAGATCTTCCTATGAAGATAGTTGCGATTGGTATTGTTATAGCACTTGTTGCAACCTTCATCTTCTTCTATTTTGGGGTAGTAAATAACTTGTTCCACGCAGTTATAGCAATTCTGGTAGTTGGTATTATTGCCTTCCTCTTCACAACCGTAGCAGCAAATGCAATTGCGATTGTAGGAACCAACCCGGTAAGCGGGATGACACTTATGACACTTATCCTTGCCTCTGTTATTTTGGTCGCCTCGGGGCTTAAGGGTACAGCGGGAATGACAGCCGCTCTTATAATCGGGGGTGTTGTCTGTACAGCTCTCTCTGTAGCAGGTGCATTCATTACAGATCTTAAGATTGGTTACTGGCTGGGGTCAACCCCTATAAAACAGCAGCAGTGGAAGTTTCTCGGAACAATTGTGGCAGCTGCAACAGTAGGAGGAGTGATGATAATTCTGAACAAGACCTACGGGTTTGTTGGTGAGAATGCTCTGGTTGCTCCTCAGGCAAACGCTATGGCGGCAGTAATTGAACCGTTGATGTCGGGTGGCGGAGCTCCGTGGCTTCTTTACGGAATCGGGGCAATTATCTCTATAGTACTTGCATTCCTTGGTATCCCTGCCCTGGCCTTCTCTCTGGGTATGTTTATCCCTCTGGAACTTAACCTTCCTCTTCTGGTAGGTGGAGCAGTTGCCTGGTTTGTGTCTACAAGAAGTAAAGATGAAAATCTTAATAATGAGAGAAAAGAGAGAGGAACACTTATAGCCTCCGGATTTATTGCCGGTGGTGCCCTTATGGGAGTTATGAGTGCCATTATTCGTTTTGCTGGTATTAATCTTACCAATAAAGAGTGGATGGAGTCTGTTCCTGCCGAATATCTGGCTCTCTTTATGTATGCGATAATTATAGTTTACCTTGCCTGGGACAGTTTAAGAGCCAAGCTGGAGAAATAGCCACTCATTTTAATTTAATACTCTCTTTACAATTATGGATGGTAATGTTTGGTTCGCTTTCGGTCTTACGCTTTTAGCAGGTCTCTCTACAACAATAGGCAGTGCGGTCGTACTTTTCTCTAAGAGATTTTCTCCGAAATTTCTTGCTGTATCTCTCGGTTTTTCTGCCGGAGTAATGATATTCATTTCACTTGTAGAGATATACGGCAATGCAAACGAATCTCTTTCTTCTCTTTTTGGTGAAAGAAAAGGGAGCGTTATTACCCTTCTATCCTTTTTTGCCGGAATTGCAATAATCGCCATCATCGACTACCTTGTCCCCTCAAACGAGAATCCTCACGAGCCCGGAGATTTATCAATAAGAGAGGGAAGCGCAAAGATCAGCAAGGAGAAGATGATGAGACTTGGCATTATGTCTGCGCTTGCAATAGGTATTCATAATTTTCCGGAAGGGATGGCAACATTTATTACAGCAATGAACGACCCCAATCTTGGTATAAGCATTGCTGTAGCGATTGGTATCCACAACATTCCGGAGGGTATTGCGGTAGCAGTTCCTATCTACTACGCAACTCAGAGTAAAGGGAAGGCATTTTTCCACTCCTTTCTCTCCGGCCTTGCAGAGCCAATTGGAGCAATAGCAGGATTTTTCCTACTCTCGTTTTTCTTTGATGAATCCTATATGGGTATCATTCTTGCGGGAGTTGCAGGGATTATGGTTTATATCTCTCTGGATGAACTTCTTCCTACAGCTGAGAAATATGGAGAGCACCACCCGGCGATTATCGGGGTAATTTGTGGTATGGCAGTAATGGGTATTAGTCTGCTTATTCTATAGTAAGTAATTTATATAGATAATAATAAAACGAAATTTTATGAAAGATAAAATATTGGAAAGATTCCTGCGTTATATCTCTGTTGATACAGCATCAGACCCTGAATCATCTTCCCAGCCAAGTACTGCCAAACAGTTGGATCTGTTGCGAATGCTGCTCAAAGAGCTCAAAGAGATGGGCATCACCGATGCATCCCTGGATGAATTCGGTTATGTGATGGCCACCATACCATCCAATCTGCCTTCAGGCAAAAAGGTTCCGGTGATTGGCTTTATTGCTCACGTAGATAGTGCTCCGGATGCTCCGGGCGCAGGGGTAAATCCTCAGATAATTAAAAATTATGATGGTAAGGATATAGTTATAAACAGGGAGAGAAATATGGTTATGAAGGTTGAGGAGTTCCCGGAGCTTCTCAAATATAAGGGTCAGACCATTATAACCACCGACGGAAACACCCTGCTTGCAGCCGACGATAAGGCGGGTATTGCAGAGATTATGAGTGCGGCCGATTATATAATGAGTAATCCGCAACTCTTGCACGGGGAGATCAAGATAGGCTTTACACCCGATGAGGAGATTGGGCGAGGTGTAGATAAATTTGATGTTACCAGGTTTGGGGCAGAGTATGCATATACCCTGGACGGCGGCGAGATCGGCGAACTTGAGTACGAAAACTTTAATGCAGCATCTGCAAAAATCTTCATTCAGGGGAGAAACATCCACCCGGGCTATGCCAAGGATAAGATGATCAATGCAATAATTCTTGGGACAGAGTTCAATTCGCTTTTGCCTGTTGAGCAGAGGCCGGAGTTTACACAGCATTATGAGGGGTTCTTCCATATCATACGCTTTGACGGAACTGTGGAGGAGGCTACAATCCAATATATTATCCGTGACCACGACTTTGAGAAGTTCGATTTCAAGAAAAATCTGGTCGAGGAGTCTGTCACATATATGAACAAAAAGTATGGTCCAGGAACATTCCGTTTGGAACTGAAAGATCAATATTTCAATATGAAAAAACAGGTAGAGCCTCACTATCATATTGTTGAAAAAGCTGTTGAGGCAATGGAGATGGCCGGAGTCAAACCACACATCAAACCTATCCGCGGAGGTACAGACGGGGCAAGACTCTCATTTATGGGTCTCCCTTGCCCGAATATCTTTGCCGGAGGTCACAACTTCCACGGGCGTTATGAGTATATCCCGCTTGAGAGTATGGTCAAGGCGACAGAGGTGGTACTAAACATTATAAAATTGTACACCAAGTAGTCACTTTGTTTTCATTTAAATTCCGTACAGGAATTCTATCCAAAATGCTTTTGATGAATAAATCAATTTTGATTATTTAACGTTTTTTTAAAAATTTATTAATATGCTATTAACAACTACATCTACTCTCCAGGGAAAGGAGATCGAACAATACTACGGTCTGGTTTCAGGCGAATCTGTAATTGGAGCAAATATCATAAAAGACTTTTTAGCAGGAATCCGTGACATCGTGGGTGGCCGCTCCGGCTCCTATGAGAGGGTTCTCAAAGAGGCGAAAGAGGATGCTATAAGAGAGATGACTGCACAAGCAACTTCATTGGGCGCCAATGCAATAATAGGAATTGACCTGGATTACGAAACAATTGGCGGCACAATGCTTATGGTTACCGCTGCCGGAACAGCAGTAAGATATAGATAAACTTTTCGAGATTCCCGGATTAAAATAGAGATATGTTCGATTTTGATAAAGTTGTAGACCGCCGGGGCAGCTCCTGCTTTAAATATGATGCGCGGAGAGAGGTTTTCGGAAGAGAGGATATCCTCCCGATGTGGGTTGCAGATATGGACTTCCAGTCTCCTCCCTGTGTGATTGATGCGGCCAGGCGGTTGTGCGACCTTGGAGTTTTCGGCTACACCTACCGCTCCAAGGAGTCCAAAGAGCTTTTCATTCAGTGGGTACTCGAAAGGTATGGCTGGAAGATCTCTATTGAACAGCTCTCATCCTCTCCGGGAATTGTGGCCGCGCTCCCGGTTTCAGTTTTGGCTTTTACTTCACCCGGCGACAAAATTCTTATACAGACGCCAGTCTACCCTCCATTCCACTCAATTGTTAAAGATTGTGGACGTGAGCTTGTCTGCTCACCTTTAAAAATTGAAGATGGTGGATATATAGTTGACTGGAAAGATTTTGAAGGCAACCTTGCAGGTGGGGTAAAAATGGTTATTATGAGCAACTCGCACAACCCGATAGGTAAAGCCTGGAGTTATGACGAGCTTAAGCGAATAGGCGAACTTTGCTGCAAATATGGCGCTATCATATTCTCGGATGATATCCACTCAGATCTTGCCCTCTACGGAAACCGTCATACTATTATGGCCGGAATATCACACGAGATTTCGATGAACACCATCACAGCAATGGCTCCAAGCAAGACCTTTAACATTGCAGGGATGCTCAACTCGGTGATAATCTCACAGAGCGAAGAGCTTCTGAAAAAATTCAACAAACAACTCAATATGCTTCACCTGGGGCTGGGAAACATCTTCGGCCACGTAACAATGGAGGCAGCTTACAGAGATGGCGGTCCGTGGCTGGCGGAGCTTCTGCCCTACCTTGAGAGAAACATAGATTTCGCTTACGACTTTCTCAAAACTGAGGTTCCCGGGGTTACATTTATCAAACCCCAGAGCTCCTTTTTGCTATGGCTCGATTTCCGTGGCACAGGACTTCCACATAAAGAGGTTGCAGATAGACTATTAAATGTTGCAAAGCTAGGATTAAACGACGGACTCACCTTTGGTCCCGATGGTGAAGGATTCTTTAGAATGAATATCGGAACCCCTTTGTCGGTGGTGAGAGAGGGGCTTGAGCGAATTGCCCGGGCGTTTTAAATTCAATAACTTCATCGGCTATCGTTATTACAACTATTACGATTACACCCACAACAACACTGATGAGATATGAAAACTAAAAACAAAGAGATAAGGGTTTTTGCCCCGGCCACCGTCTCCAATATTGCTTGTGGGTTTGATATTATGGGGTTTGCTATTGATATGCCGGGAGATGAATTGGTTTTGAGGGTGAGTGAAAAACCGGGGGTGCGGATTGTGAAGATTACCGGTGACAATGGCCGGCTAACCTACAATCCGGAGTTTAACACCGGGGGTAAACCTGTACTCTCAATGATAAGGGCTTTCGGGATAGATTGTGGTGTGGAGATTGAGATTCACAAGCAGATGCCCCTTGGAAGCGGGCTTGGTTCAAGTGCTGCAAGTGCAGTGGCTGCTGCTTTTGCAATGAATAAGCTTTTTGAACTGAATCTCTCCGAAAGTGAGCTGCTCCCTTTTGCTCTGGAGGGCGAGATGATTGCCAGTGGATCCCTTCACGCCGATAATGTTGCCTCGGCTCTCTACGGGGGCTTTGTTCTCATCCGCAGTTACCACCCCATTGACATAATAAAACTTGAGGTTCCCAAAGAGCTCTTCTGCTCGGTAATCCACCCCCACATTGAGATCTCCACCAAGGAGGCCAGAGAGTTGCTTCCGGAGCAGATTCCGCTCTCTACAGCTATAAGACAGTGGGG